>NZ_JBVCPV010000144.1:0-7946 GCF_057456495.1 Lishizhenia sp.
AAAAAAAGGTTAAAAGTAGAGTAGAAAGCGCTATTTTTAGATGCATGTTTTTTTGTTTTGTTGAATTCGAACCAAAATAAGAATTATAAATTAGAAAGTAAGCAAAGTTTTTACATCGGCTTAGGGATAGCAGCGGCAGCGCGTATTCCGAATTTATTCGGAAGCGTATTATAGCGGAAAGCCCGGCCCCGATTTTATGAGGGGAACGCCCCCAAATAATTGTGTGATAGAATTGCTTTTAAACAAAACCTATGCGATAAGTGTTTTTAATACATGAATATTCTACTTACTGGTGTTACGGGGTATATTGGTCGGCGCTTGTTGCCTTTGTTGGTTGCTGATGGTCATAAGGTGTACTGTTGTACACGCGATAAGGATAGATTTGAAATAGAACCGTCTTTACGCGCGAATATAGAGGTAGTAGAAATCGACTTTTTAAAGAAGGAGCTTCCTTCTAATTTTCCGAAAAAGATTGATGTTGCTTATTACCTCATCCATTCGATGTCTAGCTCTAAAGACTACGCAGCCTTGGAGGAAAAAGCAGCGCATAATTTTGTAGCGTTATTGGATAAATGTGCTGTTGAGCGCGTGGTTTACTTGAGTGGAATTGTTAATGATGACAAGCTCTCCAAACATTTGAAATCAAGAAAAAGGGTAGAGGAAATCTTGTTGGCAGGCCCATTTAACACGATTGTTTTCCGTGCTGGAATCATTATAGGATCTGGAAGTGCGAGTTTTGAGATTATCAGAGATTTGGTGGAAAAACTTCCGTTTATGGTGGCTCCCAAATGGTTGAATACGAGATCACAACCCATCGCTATTTCTAATGTACTTACCTATCTTAAAAAATCTATTCATTTACCCTTTATGGAAGATAGGGTTTTCGATATCGGAGGTCCGGATGTGTTGACCTATAAGGAAATGCTCTTGCATTTTGCAAAGGTGAGAAGGTTGAAAAGATCCATTGTTACTGTTCCTGTGATGACGCCTAAACTGTCATCGTATTGGCTTTATTTTGTGACTTCTACTTCTTATCCCTTAGCGAGTGCTTTGGTAGAGAGCATGAAGGTGGAGGTGGTGTGTAAAAACCATGATATTAGAATGTTTATAAAGCAAGACTTGTTGACCTACGATGAAGCCTTGCGTCGTGCTTTTGAGAAAATAAATCACCATGAAATTGTATCGAGTTGGAAGGATGCCTTTGCAAGTGGTCAGCTGAATTTTAAAATTTCTGATTTCATAACCGTTCCGCGCTATGGATGTTTTAGAGATGTGCGCAGCGCAAGGGTAGAAAGTGTGGATACGAGTGCGTCTAAAATTTGGCACATTGGTGGCAAAACAGGATGGTATGCTGCGAATGCTTTGTGGAAAATGAGAGGTTTTCTAGACAAATTAGTGGGGGGAGTAGGTTTACGCCGTGGAAGAACCCATGAGGATAAGATTGACGTGGGCGACGCCATTGATTTTTGGCGTGTTTTATATGCCGATAAAGAGGAAACCAGGTTGCTCTTGTTTGCGGAAATGAAACTACCGGGTGAAGCTTGGTTAGAGTTTAAGATAGTAAATGGAAGACTGGTACAAACTGCAACGTTTCGTCCGCGCGGTATTTTGGGCCGACTCTACTGGTACGCCGTTTTGCCATTTCACGGTATTGTTTTTAGTAAAATGTTGAAGTCTATTGCTTCGCGTTAGCGTGCAGCGGCTTTGTTTTCTCCCATTCTTAAGCGGTAAGCACTAGGTGAAATTTGTACGTGTTTTTTAAAGAAACGACTAAAGTAAAAAGGATCCTCGTAGCCCAATTCATAGCCAATTTCTTCTACCGTTTTATTGGTGAGGTATAACTCGCGTTTGGTTTCAATAATAATACGTTCTGCAATTACTTGGGAGGGAGTTTTGCCATAACTTGCCTTTACCAATTTACTGAGTGCGTTAGGAGTGATGTGCAGCAATTTTGCATAATCTTTAGGTGCGTGAATTTCCTTGTAATTTTCTTCAATTGCTTCCTTAAAACGAGCAACGATTTCTTTCTCATGGGTTAAGTTTTCCCTTTCTTCAACAGGTTCTTGTGTGTTCTGCTTAATCCTAGAGCATTGAATTAAGATGAGTTTGAGGTAGGATAAAATAGCGTCTTGTGTTGCAAGTTTATCTGTACACACATCTTTTTCCATGCCTTCTACCAGCCAATTTAATTGCTGGGCATTCTCATTGCTTATCTCTATAAACGGATGTTCGTACACGTTGTTGAACAGAATGCCATCACAGGCAATTTCACTGTGGTGTTTGTGTATACAAAAAAAGTTAGGGTGAAAATGTAGTACAACTCCTTGTGTTTTTTCTGTGGGAGAAAACATAAAGGGCTGAAAGGGAGAACAAGCAAAAAGCGTGTGGTCTTGGTATTCGTATTCTTGCGTATCCACCAAAGTTTTGCCCTTTCCTTGTTGTATCCAAATCAAGGAATAGTAGGGAAGGCGTTGAACGTGGTCAAAGTGATGAAGGCTTTCAAACGTATAGAGTTTGAAAGCCAATTCACCATTTTTATCATCCAACAGCGTGTATGTATTATTTTCAATCACAACAATCTGTCTTTTTTATCTATTGGCATGTCATTGATACTCGCATATCTTTTTTGCATGAGTCCGCTCGGAGCAAACTCCCACATTTCATTGCCATAGGCTCTAAACCATTCTTCTTCTTTGGTACGGTACTCATAGAAAAACCTTACAGCAATACGGTTGAAATTATAACTCCAAAGCTCTTTCTTGAGTTTGTACTCGAGTTCATTTTCCCATTTTTGAGCTAGAAACGTTTCTATTTCTTGTCTTCCTCGAATAAACTGGTTTCTATTTCTCCAAATAGAATCTGGCGTATAGGCCAAGGCTACTTGTTGTGGGTTCCTGCTGTTCCAAGCCTCTTCCGCCAATCGTACTTTTAAGTGAGCGCTTTCATAGTCGAATGGCGGAAGTGGAGGACGCTTTCCTTCTGCTTTATTAAAGTTCATCTGCCAAAGGGAAATCGATCGCTACTTGTGATAAGTTGTGCAAGTAATTCATGATGATTTTATCTCCGATTTGAACGATGACATCTATCAAATTACCGTGGTTGTAGCCTTGGGCATAGAAGTTCTCTAAATTTGTTTGACTAATATTTCCTTTGTTTACGGTAATGTCTTGCGCAATTTTTACCAAAGCATTCAGTTTACTATCAGAGGCACTTCCTTTACGTAAGGCTATGATTTCCTCGTCGTTAAATCCGTTCATTTTACCGAGAGCAGTGTGTGCACTTTGGCAGTAACGACAGTTGTTACTTTGACTAACTACCAAGTTAACCGCTTCTTTTTCCTTGTTGGATAAAGAGGTTTTACCGCCTTGAAACGTTAAGTATCTTTCTAAAGCCGTTTCTGAATGCGCCATGGCAGCGTATAAATTAGGAACGAAACCTAAGGAGCTTTTTAAATTGTCGAAAATCGCTTGGTTATTGGCTGATACTTCTTCTCTTACGGGTACATTTAAATTTTTCATTTTACAGTGTTTAAAATTGTTTGTCATTATCGACACTGCAAAGTTGGGGCGATTAAGCTCCTTAAAGAATAGACAGTTTATGCCATTGCATGGACAATTTTACTATCAGGTTTCTTTCAAGACTTAAAGTCCGTAATGTAAAGAGTGTTGGACGCTATTCTTCCTCTTTTTTATCCAAAATAAGTAGCTCACCTTGTTCCATCAATAGATACACATTATCTGGTTTATCCTCGGGTAATTCTTGGGTAGGATAGAAGTGGTAAAGGGCGTAAAAGTCAGTATCTATCTTTATTCTTTCGCGTTGTAGTTTCATAAACAGCCAAGGATTGATAAAAGCCCAATCTATGTTCTCTAATTCGCTAACTTCTTTTGTACTGGCGGTATCACCCGAAAAATAAAAACGTTTCCCATGCCATGTTACTACATAAGAGTAATGTCTCATGGAAAATCTATGTGATGTTTTTATGGCTTCTATTGTAAATGTTTCCTTTAAACTGTCGAGTTCTCCTGCATTCCAATTGCCAAACACTTTTCCTCCTTTGGCATTTTTGGTTTTTCGCATCAATTTTCTTGAATAGTGATCTGAATGGTGATGGGTAAAAAGGAAAACAGCATTTTCTTGTATGCTATCAAGTTCACTTTCATCGTATTCCATGTAGTTGTGTGCTCCTGATTTGTATGGGAAATCTATGTAAAGATGAGATGCTCCGTCACTCAAGTAAAGTCCGCAATTCCCGATGAATTTGGCAGTAATAGTGCTGTCTTGTGCGTAAAGTTGAAAGGAGATAAAAATCAAGAATAGCGCCGAGAGTTGTTTGATCATAAGGGGTCTTTTGGATTGTGGTTTATATTTTTTTCTTTTAATTTCCAGCCTAAAGATACATCAACCCCCCGTGAAGATAACCTACTTAAAAAGATAGGGTTCACACTTCTTTACGAGTACCTTCTAAAGCTATCCTCGTATTGTATGGGTATTCTTTATCTTGGTTGCTCGTGTAGTAGGCTTAGATATGAAATTTATCTGTCTAAAATACTGCGTTTAGTTGAGAAAGGAAAAAAGTATGTATGATCGCGTTAAGTGGGTTGAATATTTTGAATGAACTTCTTACGCGCGCGTCCAACCGGAGCTATTTTACTCCAAGCCACTATCATTACATCTATTTTCAAGGCTTGTTTTTCTTCTGGTGTTAACTCTATAATTGAAAGTTGAATACTTAGACTATCCGTCGAACGAGGTTTACAATAATTATTAAAAAACTCTGATTTACTCAAAGCTATGGCACCCCAATTGTTTGTAGCGAAATGAATACGCTTGTTTTCAAGAGAAATAAGACTATCCTCGGTTTGAATAAGTTCTTTGAGATACTCAATTTCATGAGGGTTGAGCACTTGATTATCGTTCTTTCCTATACTGTCTACATGATATTGTGAAAGACCGAAAAAGGGAAGGAGTAACAAGAGTATAAGCGTTTTCATGGTTGTGTTTTTATGTTTTATTTAAAGGGATTGGACCATTTTTCATTGGTATAAACATCTTCTCCAGCAAGGGTTTGTAAAAAGGAAATTATATCTGCTTTTTCAGCGAGTGTTAACTGAAGCTTTTGTGGGTTACCATTGGGTAAAAGTCGCTGGTCTATGCCTTGTAGACTCAAACTACCACTGATGTCGTTGTAGTGATTGATAACACTGAAAAGGTTAAGGAATTTACCGGTATGCATGAAGGGACCATTCAAAGTTCCATCCGTCTGGGTTAAGTTACGAAGACTCGGTGAGCGCGTAACTGTTAGGTCAGTCCCCGTGTTATTTGCTGTACCAACCACCCCGTTGTGTTTGGAGTTGGGCACTATATCGAATTCAGGAGCTTTATGACATACCGCACAACCAGCACCTCCGCCTATACGTTCTCCACTTTGGTTAAATTGAACGGGTTGCATAAACAAAGCTTTACCATTATTCTCATTAGCAGTAAAGTTGGGGAAATCAGCCATATTGCTATTTACTTGGGCGCGGCCTACGTCGTATTTGGCATCAAAAGACTGTATGCTTCTTATAAATTGCGCCAATGCCCATTGCATTTTTTCTTCTGTCAGGGTTTCAGAACCAAAAGCCTTGTTAAAGAGTATAGGATAATAGGGAAGAGCTTCCAGACGTTGGATTAAATCAGACATTCCTAAATCTCCGTTTTCTCCGCTAAAGCCCATCTCTATGTGGTCTTGAATAGGCATGGTGCTTTGTAGCTCTAGATCATCGGCTCTTTCATCCCAAAAGAACTTTTCTTCATCTCCAAAGCGAGCATTAATCAAACGCATAGAATGCCTTCCTGTTAATCCATTTACGCCTTGGCTAAGTGTTACATCATCACCAAAACCATGCGCTTGTTTGTGGCAACTAGCGCAAGAAGTACTCTGGTCAACCGAGAGTGCTTTGTCGTAAAACAATACTCTACCCAATGTTGCTCCAGCATCAGTTATGGGATTGTAGGCAGGTGTATTATCTTTTGTTATATAAGTAGGGGCGCTTTGGTTCGCATAGTTCTCGAGTGCATTTAAATCTATGTTCAAAGCTTCATCGATAATCTCTTGTTCACTTGGGGGTGTGTAAGGGGTGAGGGTATCTTCTTTTTTACAGGAAAATAAAAGCAAAACAATCGCAATGCTTAGAATTGTTTGTTGTGTAGTCATAGCCCTCGTTATTAGTTGCTTATTAAGACTTTTATTGTGCCAAAAGGTTTAATGTTACTTTGCTAAATATTGAAAATTATTGGAATTCATTGGACGCGATAGCATAACACAAACACCTTTCTAAGTGAGGATAGTCCTTTAAAAAAGGATGTTTAAACGCTCCTTGTAGCTTCATTCCAATTTTCTGCATTACGCGTTCAGAAGGTGTATTTACTTCCGGACAAATGGCAATTACTTTCTCTAATTTCAAAACTTCAAAAGCGTAGGCTAAACAACGTTGTGCCCCTTCAGTTGCATAGCCTTTCCCCCAAGCAGAGGGTTTGAGTCGCCAGCCAATATCTGTAGCAGGAGTGAAGCTGGACTCAAAATCCTTCCAAGACAAACCTATAAAACCGATGAATTCACCACTTTCTAATTCATCTACAGCATAATAAGTGTAACCCAACTCTTGGAATTGACTGTTGAATTTTTCTATACTCGCTTTACTTTCCTCCTGAGTCATTAGCGTTGGAAAATACTGCATCACATCCGTATTTGCGTTCATTGCCGCATATATGTCTAAGTCAGCATCTTTCCAATTTCTGAAGCCCAAACGTTGGGAAGTGAAGATGTAATTATTTTTCATTGTTATGGACGGGGTTTAATAGTCTTGAAGTTTTTCATCCCACACAGATTGAAAGGTGATTTTAGATTTAGACTTATCTGTAGAATTTCTTTCTATGTTTTTACAAAATTCATTGAGGTTAAGATAAGCTAAACGCGGGAAAAAAGTAAGTGCTTGTTCCTGGTTATTCTTATCAATAAACACCAGGGAAAGCAGATTTCTTCCGTTTAAATTCAATCCTTTCTTACTCAAGGTAACAACCTTACTAAAGGGAAGAGTTTCGACTTCCTTTCCTTTAAAAAGGTAGATATACTCCCCGTCAAATTTTACAACTTGATTTTTCCTTAAAAGGTAATGGATCAACCCACGAAAAGCGAAGAAAAATAGTAAGATGAATAGGAAACTAATTCCTTTATGTAAATAATTTAAAACTCCATCAAACAGTAATTCTAGCCCTATAATTATGCAGATTACAGCTACAGGGTAAATGGCATATTTGAGGAGATTTAAATCTGCTGATACTCGTTTGTGCATGTTTTTAAAGGGGGCTTTTTAATAAGACGTTAAGTCCTTTTGCCGTTGTTAGTGTTTACGACAAGTGTTCGTTTAATACATTGCAAAAATAATAACCATAACCGTTCCGGGAAGTACGAATACCAAGGAGATAATACGGGCAAAAATAAACCACGGACTCTTTCTTTTAAAGATGAAGGTAGCCAGTGGGATGAGTAGAAATATTTGCAACCAAGGGAACCAACTAAATATGGAACGATGTCTCCATTCTTCGTGATACCTACTGGTGTTTTCGTCTATCTTTAGTTTGTAGCTGAGTTTTTTACCTGTTTTGAAAATAGGCGTGTAGGTGAGTTGTAAACTATTTTCTTCATGATCAAACCAGTCCGATAACAAGGGGGCAAAAATGTAATCTTCAACATCTAGTATTTGGTGCCAGGTCCATTCCCATTCTCTGTTTATTTCCCAATCGTTTTCTGTAAGACTTTTTGTAGGACCATCAAAGAAGGTTTCTATGGTGAATACAATCGCCATTGCCGTACAAAAGACAACAACTACTTTAAAAAGTAACCATTGTTTACCTGATGTAATACGTTGATAAAATGCTTCACTTTCTTGTTGTTCTTTTTC
>NZ_JBVCPV010000145.1:0-7817 GCF_057456495.1 Lishizhenia sp.
GAGACAGGGTTTCTAAGATAGTGGTTTGGGAGTGAGGTCGTACTATCGTGGAACCGAAGCCAAAAGCCTTCCTGAAGAACCTATTTTCGTTTGTTAATCGGGATTTGTAGAATTTGATAGATTTAAAAATTGTAGTTTGAACTATTAATATAATTTGAATCCTTGAATCCTTGAATCCTTGAATCCTTGAATCCTTGAATTAAGGTTCTCGAGCGGCAGTCGAGAGATGAATCTTTGAATCGTCTTGCTATCTAGAAATCCAATCTTAACATTCATCACATTTTCTTAATTCTGCATAGCATTAATTTAAAAAAGCTTTAAAAGGCATTTTACCTCCTTCTATGCATTCCTGCTCAACTTTGCAGTGAATAAAAATGTATAGAAATGTTTAAAAAAATTACACAATTCTGTTTTGTAGCTATGGTTGGTTCTGTAGCGGCACAACAAACTTCTGTAGTGTTTCCAGCGGAAAGTACTTGGAGTTATTTAGATGATGGATCTGATTTAGGGTCTACATGGACAGCGCCTTCTTTTAATGATGGAACTTGGTTAACAGGTCAAGGTCAATTAGGGTATGGAGACGGAGATGAGGCTACTACTTTAAGTTACGGACCCGACTCACAGAACAAATATCAAACAACTTACTTTAGAGCTGATTTTTCAGTATCGGTATTGCCAACTGCAGATCAAGAGTTAGTATTGTTCTTAAAAAGAGATGATGGAGCTATCGTTTACATCAACGGGGTAGAAGTACACCGCGTGAACATGCCTTCAGGAGCTGTAGATTACACTACTTACGCAAACGGTACAGTAGGTGGAGGAGATGAAGATGTTTACTTCGAAACTGTAATTGACGCAACAAACTTACAAGTAGGTAACAATGTTGTAGCCGTAGAAATTCACCAAGCTGACCCTTCTAGCTCTGATATTTCTTTTGACTTAGAGTTAGCATATAGAGATATCGTTCCTTTGGTTGCTCCCGTAGATTGTAGTGATGATTTAGACGCTCTACACATCTCCAAGTTCACTTCAGTTATGCCAAGTGTACAACCTGATTCATTAAGAATCCCTTCTACGCACACCTTCCAAATGTTAATCCAACACGGAGAGCCTTACACAGACGCTACACAAGGTAACACGGGAGATAACTTCGACTTTACGGGATACGTTCCTATCAATGGATCTAGCCACAAAGGATACTTATCATTGAACCACGAAATGGGGTCTTTCCCAGCAGCAGGGGTATCTATGATGGATATTCAATTCGATTCTACGTTACACATTTGGAACATTACCAACAACCAACCGGTTGATTTCGCTCCAGTTCAAGGAACAGGTCGTAACTGTTCAGGTGCGGTTACTCCATGGGGTACTATCATTACAGCAGAAGAAACTTTACCAACAAGTGATGCAAATGCAGATGGTTACCAAGACATAGGGTGGTTGGTAGAAATCGATCCGGCTACAGCTTCAGTGGTAGATCACGATGGTGATGGAACTCCAGAGAAGTTGTTCAAATTAGGAAGAATGTCTCACGAAAACTGTGTGGTTTCTGAAGATAGAAAAACAGTTTATTTTGGTAATGACCAAAACCCAGGATACGTATTTAAATTTGTTGCAGATGTTGCAGAAGACTTATCTCAAGGTACTTTATATGTTTTAAAGTTAGACGGACCTTTAGATAATGCAACGACAGGAACATGGGTAGGTATTCCAAACTTCACAGCGGCAGATTGTAACAATGTATTGTCTTACGCTTCAGCAGTAGGAGGTACAAATTTTGATAAAATTGAGGACGTTGAGATTAACCCAGTTTCAGGACAAATCTACTTCACTTCAAAATCTTCTTCTAGAGTTTACAGATTTACAGACAATGGATCTACAGTTGCTGATGCGATGGTATTCGTAGGTAACTCAGATTGGATTTACGTAATCGAAACTGCTGACGGTTTAGTTGAAGAGCAGTGGAGAGGTGGAGTTGATAACTTAACTTTCGACGATGAAGGTAATTTATACGTAATTCAAGACGGTGGACGTAACCACATTTGGATGGTACCAACATGTCATACACAAACCAACCCAGCGGTTAAAATGTTTGCTGTAACTCCAGCAGGATGTGAGCCAACTGGAATGACTTTCTCTCCAGACTTCAAATTTATGTTCGTTTCTATGCAGCACCCATCAAGTGGTAATACAACAGCAATGATTGACGCGACAGGAACTCCAGTAGTGTTCAACAAAGAGTCTTGTATTGTTATCGCTAGAAAAGAATACTTAGGACCAGATGCAATGTATATTTCTCCAGCGGGAGTTGAAAATCAATCTCAAGTTGAGGAGCCAATTATCTTCCCTAACCCAACAAACGGAAATGTAACGATACAGATCAATGCAAATACGCAAGGAGCGGCAATGGTTCATGTATACAACATGGTTGGTTCTAACGTAAGAATCTTATCTCAAGGTTTGAATACAGGAACAAACAACATCAATGTTGAAATGGGGAATTTACCATCAGGGGTTTACACGGCTGTAGTGGTTGTGGGTAACCAGAGATTTACTCAGAAAATAGTAAAACGTTAATCAGGGATACCTTTGAAAAATAAAGTTTATACTGTGGCAGTTGTCCTCCTTTTGGGGGGCAATTGCCTTTTTGCACAAACACAGCATTCAGGAAAAAAGAATGCACCGGTAATTACATATTCCGATCTTGATGTTGCGCTTGAACATAAAGAAAAGGTGGAGAGTTTTTCTTACCGCTTAAATGAATTGGAGTTTTTAAATCCGGCTTTAGGAGAATTGGAACACCTTAAGTTTTTAGACTTAAAAGGTAATGCATTGTTTCATTTACCAGTTAGTTTAGGACGTTTAGTAGCGCTAGAATCTTGTATTCTCTCTGAAAATAAGTTGGCCAAAGTTCCCACATATGTATCGAATTGGAAGAGTTTAAAGTTCTTACAGTTAGACGAAAATCAGTTGGTAGACTTACCGTCAGAAATCGGAGGGTTAAAAGCTTTGGAGTTTTTGGATGTTTCTTGGAATCAGTTGTCGTATATCAATACTTCAATCGGAGATTTGGGGCATCTGAAATATTTAGGAGCTGATCACAATGCCTTGTACTCGCTACCGCCTGAAGTAAATAATTTGTCCCGTTTAGAGATACTTCAACTTTCTTACAACCGAATAAGTTATTTGCCAGATGCTGTTGAGGGTTGGCAAAGTTTGCAGGAATTGCATGTGAATCATAATCAAATAAAAGCACTACCCAAAAGCATGGGAGATCTTTCAAAGCTTAAAGTTTTGGATGTGTCTTTCAATCAACTCACAGAAATACCTAAAGCATTTAAAAAACTGGATGCTTTAGAAAGTTTGAATTTGGCGCATAATGAATTGACTGAAATTCCCAAGGCGATATATAAGATGAAGAATTTAAAAACACTCTTGCTGCTGGGAAATGATATTGGTTCAAAAGAAATAGAAAAATTAAAAAGAAAGTTACCCAATTTAAGGGTGATCGCTTAAAAAATAGATGAAAACAAAAATGATATTTACGCTCATGAGCGTTGGACTATTGACGGGAGCTTTTCTGAGTATGAGTGCAGCAAAAAGTGTTGCGTATTATGAAGTGAAGACATCTCCACATCAAAAAGTAAAAGCATATTACGGTAAAGAACTTAGTGCTTTAGTGACCCGTTTGGAAGAATTTAAAGCGCTTAGTAAAAATGCTCCCAAAGAAAGATTACAAGAGGCTTTTGTTGAGTGCAGGTCTCATTACAAGCACATAGAATTTATCGTGGAGTACTTTTTTAGAGAAACGGCAGTAAAGGTGAATGGTCCTAATTTACTGGAGGCTGTGGCGAGCATGCCTAAAATGCCTTTATACCCTTCAGGATTTCAGGTCGTTGAAGAGTTTGTGTACACGCAAGAGCGATTAGATAGAGATGGTCTGTTGGATGAAATCGATGGTTTGAAAGAAGGGGTACATAAACTAACACAATTAGAAAGTGCGGTACTCCTTGATGATGCCAACTTAATGTATGCTTTGAAACTGAATATTTATCGTTTGATTACAAAAGGGATAACAGGTTTCGATAGTCCCGTTTCTTTAAACAGTATGGAAGAAGCAAAATTTACACTTCAAGCCTTTGATGAGGTGGTAGGATATTTAGAGAACGCGAATGATCTATCTATACTCACCAAACAGAGCATTGTGTACTTAGAGAACTATACAGGGAGTTTTGACTCATTTAATAGGGCAGACTTTATAAAAGTATACTTAAACCCGCTTACAAGCGCTATACAAACCTATACTGAACGTATGGAGATAGCTTACCCAGATCATTTAGATTTTGCCATTCGCAAGGATGCAAAGCACATGTTTGAGGCCAAGGCTTTTGATCTTGCCTTTTTTTCACCCCAAGATGCTTTAGCGTTGACGACTGAAAATGTTGCCTTGGGAAAAAGGTTGTTTGAAGAGAAAAGACTTTCTATAGATGGTTCTAGAAACTGTGCGAGTTGTCATAATCCAGCACTTGCATTTACAGATGGATTAAAAGTGAATACTGTATTGGGGAAAGAAGAGGGCTTGTTGCGCAATACGCCGACATTGATTAATGCCGGTTACCAAAGTATGCAGTTTTACGATGGCCGTGTTGCCTTTTTAGAAGATCAAGCCCATGCGGTAATTACCAATAAACAAGAAATGGGTGGCGAGTTTGCAACGATAATTCAAAATTTGTTGAAGGATAAAAGTTATAAAAAAGCCTTTGAAAAAGTATACGGAGAGAAGTCAATTACCGATAGAGAAATCAAATTGGCTTTGGCTGCTTTTACCAGAAGTTTGAGTGCGATGAACAGTCCATTTGATAAGTATATGCGCGGAGAAGAAAATGCATTGAAGGCAAAAGAAATAAATGGTTTTAACTTGTTTATGGGGAAAGCAAAATGTGCGACTTGTCATTTCGCTCCTTTGTTCAATGGTGTAGCTCCTCCTTTTTATGAGAAAATGGAAAGTGAAGTTTTAGGACTTCCCGCAGAAAATGTGGAAGAGGGTGCTGAACTAGATGAAGATTTAGGCAAGTATGAAATCTATAAAATACAACATCATAAACGCGCATTTAAGACCACAACGGTACGTAATGTAGCCTTAACCACTCCGTACATGCACAATGGTGTATTTAACACACTAGAGGAGGTCGTAGTGTTTTACAACGAAGGAGGAGGAAAGAAGTACGGGTTTGAATTAGAAAACCAAACTTTGCCTTTTGATCAATTGAATTTGACGGAGAAGGAACAGGAAGACATTGTTTTGTTTATGGAAGCCTTGACGGATACGAGTTATGTGAAGTGATTCTATATAGATGAAGAAAAAGGGCTGTTACAATTGAGAGCCCTTTTTTTGATTCATACGGTTCTGAAATTATTCAATTTTTTTATCAAGGAATTTTAATGCTGATAATAAAATAAAAAAAGCCCCATCAGTGATGGAGCTTTCTATAGAGAGAGTTTAATTTATTTTACTTTTTCAAAGAATCTACGATCGCTTTGAATGCTTCTGGGTGGTTCATCGCTAAATCAGCCAATACCTTACGGTTCAACTCGATTCCAGACTTATTAACCGCTCCCATGAATTGAGAATAGCTCATTCCGTGCTGACGTGCACCTGCGTTAATACGCGTGATCCACAATGAACGGAAATTTCTTTTCTTTTGCTTACGTCCTTCGTAGGCGTATGCTAATCCTTTTTCAACAGCATTTTTTGCTACTGTCCAAACATTTTTTCTTCTTCCGTAGTATCCTTTAGCTAACTTAAGAACATTCTTACGCTTCGCTCTTGACGCTACATGATTTACACTTCTTGGCATATCTTTTAATTTTTTTGGTAGTATGTGCTTCCTTGTTACATGAAGACTTAGTTACACAATACCGGGTTTAATAAATTTAACCGAATGTATAATTTCTCCGAGGAGAGATTATTTCATTCTTAATTGTACTTTGATGTTTGCTTCGTCAGCTTTGTCAACTAATCCTGCGTGCGTCAAATTACGTTTTTGCTTTTTCGTCTTCTTTGTTAAGATGTGACTTTTAAAAGCGTGTTTTCTTTTGATTTTACCTGTTCCAGTTACTTTGAATCTCTTCTTAGCACTAGATTTTGTTTTCATTTTTGGCATCTTCTCTTTTCTTTAAAGTTACCTCTCTCTTTATCTTCGTATGGGAATATCCCTTTACTACTTTTTCTTAGGGTTAAGCATAATTGTCATACGCTTACCTTCTAATTTTGGCATTTGCTCTAACACACCGTAATCAGCTAATTCTTGAGCGAATTTCAATAATAAAATTTCACCTCTGTCTTTAAATACGATAGTTCTACCTCTAAAGAATACGAAAGCTTTTACTTTACTTCCTTCTTCTAAGAATTTCTTAGCATGAGCCAACTTAAAGTTGAAATCGTGGTCGTCCGTGTTGGGTCCAAAACGAATTTCTTTAATTACAACTTTAGACTGCTTCGCTTTAAGCTCTTTTTGTTTCTTCTTTTGGTTGTACAAGAATTTCTTGTAATCCAAAATCTTAGCTACTGGCGGATCAGCCTTAGGAGAAATCTCAACCAAATCAAGACCTTCTTCTTCTGCAAGTTTAATAGCATCACGAGTTGCAATAACTTGAGGCTCTACACCTTCTCCTACTAATCTTACTTTAGGCACGCGAATTCTATCATTAATTCTGTGCGGATCTTCTTGTCTTCTGGGTTGAAACTTTTTTCTAGGTCCTTTTCTCATTTACTCTTTTTATGATTCACTACTTAAAATAACAATTATTTCTCCGTAGTCAATTCTTCGTCTATTAATTTATTTACTATTTCTACAAATGCGTCTAATGTAACTGATCCTAAATCACCTGTTCCACGTTGACGTACCGCAAGGGTATTGTTCTCCGCTTCTTGCTCTCCAACAATTAACATGAATGGTATTTTAGATAGCTCAGCTTCTCTAATTTTTTTACCAATCTTCTCATTTCGAGCGTCTACGAAACCGCGAATATCGTAATTATTTAGTAAACCAGAAACTTTTTCTGCATAGTCGTTGTATTTTTCACTGATAGGAAGTATAGCGAATTGTTCTGTTGTTAACCACAATGGGAAATCTCCAGCACAGTGCTCTAACAATACAGCAACGAATCTTTCCATAGATCCAAACGGTGCTCTGTGTATCATTACAGGTCTGTGTTTTTGGTTGTCGCTACCTGTGTATTCCAATTCGAAACGCTCTGGTAAGTTGTAGTCTACCTGAATTGTTCCTAACTGCCACTCTCTTCCTAAAGCATCTTGTACCATGAAGTCTAACTTCGGTCCGTAAAAGGCTGCCTCACCATATTCTACTACAGTTGGTAATCCTTTTTCTTCCGCCGCTTCCATAATTGCACTTTCTGCTTTTACCCAGTTGGCATCTTCACCAATGTACTTCTCTGGTTTTTCCGGATCACGTAAAGAAATTTGAGCTTTAAAATTCTCAAATTTCAAAGTTTTGAAGATGTACAATACTAAATCAATCACCTTCTTAAACTCATCTTTTACTTGATCTTGTGTACAGAAAATGTGCGCATCATCTTGCGTAAATCCTCTCACACGTGTCAATCCGTGTAACTCTCCAGATTGCTCGTAACGGTAAACTGTACCGAACTCCGCAAATCTTACAGGTAAATCTCTGTACGACCTTGGTCTTGATTTAAAAATCTCACAGTGGTGCGGACAGTTCATTGGTTTTAACAAGAATTCTTCATCCTCGTCTGGCGTATTAATCGGTTGGAAAGAATCTTTTCCGTAC
>NZ_JBVCPV010000146.1:0-7764 GCF_057456495.1 Lishizhenia sp.
ACAAGAAACGTTGATTTTATTAATGGTCAAACAGCTATCGAAGATGTAGCATTAACACCTATTCCTGCATTTAACTTTACTGTAAATGTGGAAGATCCACAAGGTAACCCTATTTTTGGTGCTCAAGTAAATTTGAACTTTCCAGAGATTTCTCTCAATACAAATTCGGATGGCTTAGGACAAGCACAATTTGATCTATACTACGCCGATAATTATAATTTAACGATAGGTAAATGGGGTTATTTTACAAGTTGCCAAGAAATTGCCATTGATCAGAATACACAGCAAATTACCGTTGTTTTAGAAGAGGGCTACTACGATGATTTTGCATTTGACTTTGGTTGGTCAAGTTATGGGGATGCAGAAGACGGACTTTTTGTTCGTGTTGTTCCTGTTGGTCAGGGAGATATCTATTCACCCTCTCAGCTTTATGGTGATAGTCCGTGGGACTGTGGTAAAATGGCCTATGTTACAGGGAATAATGGTATCTACGATGAAGTGACAGATGGCGCGGCTCTATTAACATCGCCCGTGTTTGATGTGACCAATATTGCAGATCCATATGTGAATTATCGTAGGTTCTTTTACAATAATTTCGGTCCATTTCCACCTGATGATACACTTAGGATTACTTTATCGAATGGAATCGAAATCGTTGAAATAGATAAAGTAGGTAGCTCAGGTACAGATTTTATAAATAAATCCATTCGTATTGCAGATTATTTAACACCTACGGCAGATATGCAAATTACTTTAAGCGTGAGTGATATAGAGCCTATGGGGAATTTGGTAGAAGTTGTTTTTGATGAATTTTACGTGAGTGCCCAGGACAATTCATCGGCAGAGAACCTTGATGAACTCCAGCCTTTAAAAGTTTACCCTAATCCATCAACAGGGATTATTAGGGTTAATACCCCAGAAAAAGGTAAGTTAAAAGTGGTTGACCAAACGGGAAGAGTGGTGTTTGCTAGAATTATTGAAAAAGGTTTAAACATGTTGGATTTGAATGGTTTAAACCCTGGAGCTTATACAGTGCAGATAGGCACACGTCAAAGTAAAATCATTTTACAATAGGATAAGCTAAATTAGAAAAGAAGTTTTTTCATTTACATTTTTATCTTTGTTTTCGTATGAGTACTTCGAAGCAAATTTCAATCGTTGTTCCACTCTATAATGAGGTGGAATCTTTACCAGAATTACATAAGTGGATCGTTCGCGTAATGAACGAGAATAACTTCACATATGAGGTGATGTTTGTGGATGATGGTTCTAAAGATGGATCATGGAAAGTGGTAGAAGAACTCCGTGCGAAAGATGATAACGTAAGAGGGATTAAATTCCAACGTAATTACGGGAAGTCTGCTGCTTTACAAAAAGGATTTGAAGCCGTAATTGGGGATGTGGTCATTACCATGGATGCCGATTTACAAGATTCACCCGACGAAATACCAGAACTATACCGCATGATAACCGAAGACGATTTGGATGTGGTTTCTGGTTGGAAGAAAAAGCGTTATGATCCTTTATCGAAGACGATACCTACAAAGCTGTACAACTGGGCTGCTCGTAAATTGACGGGGATTTATTTGCACGACTTCAATTGTGGACTTAAAGCCTACAAATTGGCGGTTGTAAAAAGTATTGAAGTATACGGTGATATGCACCGATACATTCCGCCATTAGCAAAATTTGCGGGTTTCAATAAAATTGGAGAGAAGGTGGTTGAACACCAAGCGCGAAAATATGGTACTACAAAATTTGGTTTAAATAGGTTTGTAAACGGACCTTTGGATTTACTTACGGTAGTATTCATGGGGAAATTTGGAAAGAAACCGATGCACTTCTTTGGTGCGATTGGAACTTTGCTATTTATCATAGGTTTTGGTTTGACCTTTTACTTAGGATTTATGAAAGTATTCATAGACCCAACAGGTACCTTGTTGGCACGCAAAACCGAGTTCTTCGTAGCTTTGGCTGCAATGGTAATAGGTTGTCAATTCTTCCTAACAGGCTTTATTGCAGAATTGATAGGCAGAAACTCTTCTACACGTAATATCTATTTAATCGAAAAAGAAGTCTAATGATTACTTGTTCGAAAGATTGGACACTTTTTTTAGACAGAGACGGCGTCATCAATCAACGCAATTTTGAAGGTTACATAGAACATCCGCAAGATTTTAATTTTGAAACGGGAGCCAAGGAAGCGATAGCTGCTTTTAATAAGCTTTTTCAACGTGTTGTTGTAGTTACGAACCAGCAAGGTGTAGGAAAAGGAATAATGACAGAGCGTAACCTTTTAGACGTTCACACTTATATGCTAGAGGAATTAGAAAAAGTAGGTGCAGGTTTGGACCATATTTTCTATTCTACCGACTTAAAAACAAAAGAGAACAATTCAAGGAAACCCAATCCAGCTATGGGCTATTGGGCGCAAGAGATGTTTCCAGAAATCGACTTTAAAAAATCGATAATGGTTGGCGATACCAATGGTGATATTCGTTTTGGGAGAAATCTTGGCATGACTACTGTGTTGATTAAGTCAAAAGAAGAAGTGAGCGAGCAGGCCGACTTTGAGTTCGAGAGTTTATTAGAATTAGCAAAAAACATAAAACAAGATGCATAACATTTTATTTTTTACACTTATCATATTTACAGGTTCTCTTTTTGCACAAGCCAATAAGGTTGATGCACAAGGTAGAAAACAAGGTGAATGGGGCAAGAAGTATGAAAACAAAACTGTTTACATGTACAAGGGGCAATTCAAGGATGATAAACCTGTAGGGAAATTCATCTATTGGTACCCAAACAATGAAATTAAAGCGATTGTCATTCACGATGAGAACTCCAATCGTTCGGTTGCATACACTTATCATGAAAATGGTAAAATGATGTCTTATGGAATTTACAGAGATCAAAAGAAGGATTCTGTATGGAATTATTACGGACCTTCTGAACGTTTGAGTTTAAAAGAGACCTATAAAGACGGTGTTTTACATGGATTGAAGACGATTTACTATGTACCTCAGGAACTTGGAGTACCTACCACACAGATAGCCAAAACCATTACCTATAAAAATGGTGTGCTGGATGGTCCAATTAAAGCTTACTTTGATAATGGTGTGGTAAAAGAAACTGGAAACTTTACGAACGGTAAAAGAGACGGTGTTTTTAAAACCTATTATCCTTCAGGAAAATTACAATTTACTTACCGTTATAAGATGGATAAGTACCATGGCTGGCAGCAAACCTTTAATGCAAAAGGCGAGGTGATTGGTAGTAAGTATTACATCAATGGTAGAGAAATTAAAGGTGAAGAACTTGAGAAAATAAAAGCAAACAGAGGGAATGGCGGAAATTAGCAACCTCTTGTCTCAAATTATCGTTTATCTTTAAAGAACGATGAAAAAAATCAATTTTTTATTCCTGATGCTCCTATTGTTTTCTTGTAAAAAGGAGGAAACAAAAATAGATTTTGGATATAGCTATTTCGGCCTCCAAGAAGGAAGGTATGTCATTTATGATGGGATGTATATCACCCATGATAAAAATCTAGTTCCAGCGCACGATACCACTTTTTATAAGCTCAAAACATTGGTGGGCAAAGATTACGTTGATAATTCTGGAAGGACAGCCAAAGAGTTTACCCGTTTTTTGTGGAATGAAAGTACACAAACTTGGGAGCTTAAGGACCTTTACACTGCTATTATTGATGGAGGAAAGGCAGAGTTAGTGGAGGAGAATCAACGAAGAATTAAACTTGTGTTTGCCGTTGCAGAAGATAAAACCTGGAACGAAAATGCTTACAACACACAAGAAAAAATACAGTGCAGTTATCAATCCATAGGAATTCCAAGAACGCTAAATGGAATTGATTTCGATAGTACTGTAGCCGTATTAAAAGGAGATTTCTTCACTTTCTATGATCACGAGCGTCACTATGAATTATATGCAAAAGACGTAGGGATGATTAAGAAATATTACCAAGATTTAAGAATTTTAGGTGAAGATTCTACAGTGATAGAAAAGGGAATAGAGGAATTTCTAACCCTTACAGATTTCGGAATTGAATAGCTTTTTTATATTTACCGAAACTACATACCCAAACGTATTTAATGAATTATTCTGATATCAAATTCGATTGTTTGTATTTCAAACAAGAATTACCGTGTAAACCACATAAAGAACAAGGTGTTTCATGTATAGATTGTAGTGTATACAAGCCTGTACAAAAACGTGTGTTGATTGTAAAACTCGGTGCATTAGGAGATGTTATTCGCACAACTCCTTTAATGAAAGCCTTGGAAGATAAATACGGAACTTGTCATTTTACTTGGATTACGCATTCTCCTGCAATTATTGAAAATACGAGAGCCCAAAAGGTTATTCCTTTTAACGGACTCAATTTTTCTATTTTACAGTTGAGTGAATTTGATATTGTTATCAATCTCGATAAAGAAAAAGAAGCTTGTTTATTAGCGACTCACGTAAAGGCAGAAGAGAAGTTTGGTTTCTTTATGAATGGAAACCAAATAGATGGCTTCAATGCCCATGCCCAAGAGAAAATTTTGACGGGTGTAGACGATGGAATTTCTCAATTAAATACGAAAAGTTACCTCGAAGAAATCTTCAATATTTGTGAGTTGACTTTTGACTACCAAGAGTATGAAATAAATTTGAATCATGCCTTAGTGGATAAATGGAATACCAACTTCAACGAAATAAAAGAGGGGAAGACCATCATAGGTTTAAATACGGGGTGTGGTCCGCGTTGGAAAACACGTTTATGGCCAGTTGCCTATTGGGTAGAGTTGGCGAAGAACCTTAAGGAACAAGGATACTTTGTACTGTTATTAGGTGGAGCTCAAGAAGACGAGCAGAACAAACAAATTGCCAGTGAGTCGGGCGCGCATTATGCCGGACATTTTTCATTGGAAGAATTCATCGCTTTAAGTGCCAATGTAGATGTAGTGGTAACACAAGTATCTATGATGATGCATATTGCTACTGCATTGCAAAAGAAAATGGTGTTGATGAACAACATCTTTAACAAGCACGAGTTTGAATTGTATAAACGCGGTGTAATTGTTGAACCAAGTACTTCTTGTGATTGTTTCTACGGAGTAACTTGTTCGAGAGAGAGAAGCTGTATGAAAGATATTTCTGTTGAAGAAATAGCTACAAACGTGAATAAACTAGCCGAAGTAACGGCGTAAGAGAACATGAAAATTGCATATTTATCCGTATTCTACCCATACAGGGGTGGAATAGCTCACTTTAATTTTGATTTGTGTAAAGCCTTCATGATGCACCATGAAGTAAAGGTATTCAACTTTAGTTTGCAGTACCCAAACTTCTTGTTTCCAGGAACTACACAGTATTTAGAGGAGGGGAATGATGCAACCAAGTTAGAAAACGAAAGGGTTTTAAATTCAGTGAATCCCTTGAGTTATTTTTCTGCCGCGAAAGCTATTAAAGACTATAATCCTGATTTATTGGTAATCGGTTATTGGATGCCTTTTGTAGGACCAAGTTTGGGAACAGTAGCTGGTTTGGTGAAAAAGAAATGTAAAGTAGTTTCTGTGGTACACAATGCTATTCCGCACGAAACAAAAATTATAGACAAACCTTTTACCAAGTATTTCTTAAAAAGAAACTCAGGTTTAATTGCTTTGTCAAAAGCCGTTGAGGATGATATTAAAAAATTGCATCCCTCAGCAAAAACTACTGTGGTAAAACATCCTGATTATACACATTTCGGAGATCCTATATCTAAGGCAGAGGCACGCAGAATTTTAGATATTCCTGAAATTGATAAGGTATTGTTGTTCTTTGGAATAATCAGAGAGTACAAAGGCCTTAAACTGCTTTTAGAAACGATGAAAGATTTGCCCGAAGATTATACTTTACTCTGTGTTGGGGAAGTATACGGTGATGATGCAGAGTACAGAGAAATGCTTAAACATCCACAATTGTCTCAACGTGTTCGTTTTATTAATGATTACGTACCCGATAGTGAAGTGAAAAACTATTTCTGTGCTTCAGATGTTAATATACTGCCGTACAAGAGTGCCACGCAGTCTGGAATTTCATTTATAGCTAATCAATTCAATTTACCGCTCATTGTAACAGATGTAGGAGGGTTGAGAGAATGTATAGTAGAAGGGAAGACAGGCTTGTTGGTGAAAGAGAGAACACAAGAAAATTTAAAACAAAGCATCTTAGAGTATTTCGAAAAAGGATATATGGATGAATTTGTAGCCAATATGCAAGCCGAGAAAGATGAGAATTCTTGGGAGAATATGGGGAAGAAGATAGTAGAGTTTGCGAAGAATTTGTAGAGATTGGATACGTTAAAAGCATATATCAGAGAAGGAGAACACCAACAGCAAGATTTTAAGTTTAGAATAGATGACGCCAAGAAAATAGCGCGTACACTTTCTGCTTTTGCCAATACAGATGGTGGAAGATTGCTTATTGGTGTGAAAGATAACGGTAAGGTTGTAGGGATACATCCTGAAGAAGAATTCCACATGATACAAGGTGCTGCAGAAATGTATTGCAAACCTGCAATTTCTTTTGAATCAAATGTTTGGCAGGATAAACATAAACTAGTACTTGAAGTGCTTATTGAACCAGCAGATGAAAAACCCATCAAGTCGTTGGATGAAAATGGAGTGTGGAAAACCTACATACGCAGAGATGATCATACACTATTGGCCAACAAAATTTTGATTGGTCTGTGGAAGCAAAAGAAACGCAACCACGCTAAACCCGAAAAGTTCGACGAGGAAGAATTGAGCTTTTTAAGAACCATAAAAGAAGAGGCTCCAGCTACTTTAAGTCGACTCTACAGGAAGTCAGATTTACCTAAAAAAAGAGTAGACAACCTACTCATACTTTTTATCTCTTGGGATTTGGTGGCAATGGATATTTCTGAAGAGGGAACTTTTTACCGTTTGAAATAACGTTACTTGAAAGTGTGAATGACCTGAGATTTTCATCTTTTAACTCATCTTAAGGCTAGGAAAGTTGAACATTTTGGCGATTCCAATGACACCTTTATAAAATCATGCTCTGAAACAATTTTAGCCTTGATGGAATAAGAATTAAACCCCTCTAAAAATTCCCTCACTATCTACTTCGTCTTGAAATTCCCAAAAATCCATGTTAGAAATTGCCAAATTATTATCTACGGCCCACATCTCTTGGGGGATCAAGCGGAAGGTGTTGTCTTCTTGTGTCGTTAAATCAACACACAAAATAGGGTGATCTTCATGACCAATGGTTACACTATCAACAATAAAGAGGTACCAACACTTGTAATTTTCATTGCGCGGGTAGAGCTTTTCTAATTTTAAATTATCGAACTCTTTTTGGTTGATATATTCTACGGCTGCACTAAAACCTAAATTTTTTCCCGATAATGAAATCATATTACACACCTTGTCCCAGGTAGCGTCTGATGAAAAATCAGTTCTAAGTACAAGGGCTTTAGTGGTACTTGGTAAATCTAATGTAGCTGTGTTTGTATCTTTCATAGTAGTTTTCTTTTCAATTTTTCTATTTACAGGTAAAGGAATCTGTCTGATAATTGGTTCGTTGTCATAACCGCAGGCACTCATTAAGATTGCAATTAAAAAGGGGAGTAGGATTTTATTCATTTTTAAATGTATAGATTTTAGATGTTTCGCTAATATCACAATTATTAATGAATTATTTTTCGTTGAAAATAAATGGAAACATTCTAAACCTTATAACCCCATC
>NZ_JBVCPV010000147.1:0-7682 GCF_057456495.1 Lishizhenia sp.
AAGAACTTTTCGTATTCTTTACCGTCAATTGTCTTTTTCTTAGAGAAATTACTTTGCATGATACTAATTGATAAATGATTTAATTACGGAGATAAATAGAGCATCTTTGGCCTGTTGCTTCTTAGGCAGCTTGCTATAAGGCACCATACAAGGGTGAAGTTTCTTTATTGTATCTTTCTTTTTACCGTATTTCCAACCATCTTTTCGCTTTTCATTCAGCCAATTCTTGTGGCTATCAGAGGGCTTTGAATTCGGGTTGCTTAAATGGAATTTTACACCATTAATTGCGCTTTGCTTTTGCCAATCAGGAGCATCATTCCAACTAGGTTGAGAATTATCACCAATAATTTTACAATAAGCACGATTTACCTCGTGACACGTTTTAGCGATTCGTACAATACTAGGCATGATTTATTTTTTTATAGAGTTGATTCCAGTGTAAAATTCACCGCCAAGGTTGAAAATAATGTTGTCATTAAACAGCATAGCTTCAATCAGTTCATTTAAGCTTTCTTCTTCACCATACTTCTTTGCTCTTTGCTTTAAAATGAATTGAAGCAACTGAAGTTTCTTTTCCTTAGGATATTTCTCATCCGTTAATTGCAACAAAATTTCATGTGCCTGCAATTGGCGTTCAACCGTAGTAGGTTTATCTTCCAGTTTCTGACGGAATATTAATAATTCTTCGTTAAGAAACTTGTTGCTTTCAATTACATGCAAGACCTTTTCAACGGTTGATTTTCCTTGCAATTCTGGTGAAGGCAAGTAATCCTGTAAAGCCTCCCAAATTTGGCTGTGCATGTCGTTGACTGCATGTAGGTTTGCAGCTTCATCTTCAGAAATGGCAACAAATCCTTCTTCCAATTCAGTTGCAGGCGGTTGATTGTAGTTTCGCAAAAGGTGCAGGAATGCGTCTTTTATACTTCCAAATGCAAACCCTTCTTTGTCTTGAATGGCTTGTAATTGTTGGTTGATAGACTCGCGTTCCTGTTCGTTAGTGGTTATGCTTGCCGTTCGGCCGTTGATTGAAAACATTTGGTCTTGCTTGTAATTGTTTGCAACAAAACTAGGGAGGTTTGCAGCTCGTTTTACAAACTTTGAACGGTTATACATTTATTCGACAAAATCGTGTCAAATAAATGTATAAAATTAAAAAAGGCTTGCAAGCTGCCTGCAAAATTGATTTAAACATCGAAAAAAGTATATTTATCAAAAAAAACTTGGTAAAATGTCTAAATCACTTGAAACATCAAGCACAAAAAAAAAAGGGAAAATCGGAATTGTAATGCCCATATCACAAACGGAAGGGTATGATAAAAACCATTGGAATGACGTAAAACATATTTTAGAAGATGTTGTAACTGAATTGGAATATGAAAAACCTGAAATGGTAAGTCAGTCTCATGGTAGTATAATACAAGAAACAATAATTACAAACTTGTATGAAAATGAATTGGTAATTTGTGATGTATCAAGTAATAATCCAAATGTATTGTTTGAGTTAGGTATTAGGATAGCATTTGATAAACCCGTTGTAATTGTAATTGATGATAAAACTAAATTTAATTTTGATTACGGACCAATAATGCATGTAACCTATAATAGTTCATTAGCATATGTGGGTGTAAATAAGTTTAAAGACAGTTTAAAAAAGACGATATTAAAGCAAATTGATCAACCAAGCTCATATTTGTCAATTTTCGGCGGTAAAATTAAGTCGACTAAACTTGAAGAAAAGGAAACTTCTGTATTTGATGTCCTAAGAAGTGAGATAAAATCTCTATCAAATAAAATTGATGGAATTAATAATTATTCTGAGGCTAACCCCAATAATCAAAACGGTTATTTTAACTCAACAGAATACAATGATTTATTAAATACATTTTTTGATTATGATCTTTTCGAAAATTATGAAATTAAGAGAGGAGATTTATTCACAGGTAGTCTAAAAATGATAAAGTTGATTGGAGATTTAGAAAGTACCTACAATATACCGATATTTAAATCGATGGGTACATTAACAAAAGAGAAGGTATTGATTAATATTTATGATTTTGTTATGGATAATAAATTATTTTAGTGAAAAAGCGGAGCAATAGCCCCGCTTTTTTTAATTCACTCTTTTCCTAATTTCATCCATTAATTGATCTATCAAAGGGACAAGCCTTTTGATTTCGCTTGTTTTAAGATAGTACCAATCATTGTACTTCTTTTTCGATAGAAACTTATTAGAACGCTTCAATTGTCGCAATTTGTAGAAGATGTATTGCTCAAACATACGGGCAAATATTTCTTGGCGCATATTTATGTAGCTTCCTTCAGTTTTAATCATCTTTCTGTAACGGGTTTCTTTTCCGTTTTCGTCAAAAATGATGTTTTGAAAAAGGTTTTCGGCCAGTTGGTGCAAGGGGTATTTATCGGGATACTCAATTTTTCTGGTCGAAACACTGCCCCAGGGACCCGTTAAAAAATCGGCACCTTTTACGGGTTCAATTAAGTTGCTCACGTAATAGTCCAGAAAATGACCGTATTCATGTGCGAAGCTTCCAATACCTCCAGTGTTGACAAATCGCCACTCTTTGGATAGGTCAACTCTTACTGGACGTTTATTCAAGGCCATTTCTTTGAGCAACACATCTTCTCGTTTGTAACGAGTGGTATTAATCACAAAATTCCCCGGTTCAAAATGGGCTAAAGCTGAACTTTTACCACGTGCACCAAAAGACAATGCAAGTAGACCTTGCCCAAGTGCAGGTTGTGTAAATTTTAGAACGCTGTTGAGATCCAACATAGACAACTGCAGCGCAGCCAAATAGTTGTATTTATCTTCTAGCGTTACCCAGTTTCCGAACTGTATTCCGCGAATTCCGAAATTTTCAATAATTCCTTCAATGGTGTTGTTTGAGACTTTGAAACCTTTGGGAAGATTACCTTTTACAATTTTCTTAAAACTATCCTGTAGCTCTTTATGCTCCCAATAGGTTTCTAATCTGCTTTCTCCGTCAATGTAGGTGTCTAGTGGTTTTTCGATAGGTTGATGTCTCATTTACTTTTTAGGTTTGGTTTTGGCTTGCCTTGCGGCTTCTTTTTCAATTGCTTTGTACAATCCTTCCTTGTCGTAGTGATCAGGGTTTCCAGAACCCATGGTTGTTTTCACGGGTGGATTGACTTGTTTTTTAAACTTTCGTTTCAATTTTTGTGTCATTGTATATTTGATTTATGGTTATGCTTTATTTTGAGTTTAGTAGGCTTTTCAAGCTTTTAAGCGCTGCGAATATTACAAAAAACGTATCAAATATTGCAAGTTTTTTCATCCATTTTATTGATAGTCTTTTGTAATAATCATCTTGAATCCTTACTTCATCAACTCCAAGTTCTAGCATTTGATCGAGGAGTTCTTTTGATTCTGCTTTCGTCCAGTTTTCAGGAAGGTTTTTGCGCCAGAGTTTAAGTTTCATAATTTGAAACGAGTTAGGAAAGACAATATCCAGAGTCGCAATCGCTGAACTCACTAAAGTCTAATTCAAATTGAGGTGAATATTGTTCAATTTCTTCGTAAGTTATTCCTGTTTTCCAAGTTCCTTTGTTTGGTTTTTCTTGAGATTTAAACCAAGCCATTTTATTTGGGTGGAGAGGGAACATTTTACGCAGTAACAACGGGTTTCGGTGGTGGCAACCGACACAATTATTTAATTCTGCAAATTGTACAGTTTTATCACTCCAATAGTTTACAATTTCATCTTTGAAAATTCCATTTTCAATTAATCGAAAAACTGGTTTTTGCCATTCTACAGTTTCCCATTTGTTTTGACCTCTTTTGTTCTTTTCAAAAGTGGCTTTGTATTCAAGCAAACCATTATCATTCAACTTAGAATTCATTCGTTTTGCTCGTTTTTGTTCGTTTGCCCTGTATCCAATTTGCATTTCTACAGGTTCACCAATGAATTCAGCCCACCAGTAAAAAATAGGTTCTATTTTAAGATAAGTGGTACAGTATCTATGTAGTTTATTAGGGAGCCAACCACCTTTTGTATTTATTACTTCATCGAAGGAAATTCCACTTACCCAAGTAATAGGGCGGCCAATGAATTGTTCAAGATCGAGAATGGTGGTTATTATTTTATCATCCTCTAATGTTCCTATAAATGGTTTTTGAATTCTATCTTCTACCTCTTGAATTAATTTTTTATCAGGGAATTTACATTGTGGATCATCGGTGCGAACCAATGAGAATACATTGTAATCACTCGGAAATTTTGCGGCCAAAAATGCAGATGTTTGACCTCCTGATATTGAAGTACATGTCTTCATTTTTTGATTAATACAATCCATTTTGTAAGTGTTTATTTTCGTTTTCTAATTCTTCGTTTTTTTTCTGTAGGCGCAATGCAGATATGTATAGGTTTGAGTTCTCAACTCGGGTTGCATGAAACACCTTGTCGGCCTTGTGCAAACACACTCTACTTTGCTTTACGGTTTGCAGGCAGCTTTCAAGCGTTTCCTTAAAAACTTTACCGTTTACCTGCTCGCCCTTCAGTTTGCGGGCAACTATTTCATCAAGTGCCTGCAACTGTCCCTCAATTGTTGATAGATGCAAGCTTGTTAAACTCAATTCGGTCATAATTCCTAGTTAAATGATAGTGTGCTTTGAGTTCGAGTATTTTCAAGGCGTTCAGCATATTTATTACGTCCTCCGTCGGTGAAATCTATCTCAAAGTATTTTCCTTTTTGGAGGTCGTATTGTAGGTTGCATTCACCTGCAATTCCTACTATTTTAGGTTTAGCCTTAGCAACCTTTACCGTGGTTATTTCGGCTCCAAAATCCCTGTGTGCAACAACCACGCTTTTTGCGTTATTTGCCCACTCGGAACCACCTTTAAGCGAGTGCATATCTGGGGCAATAATATTCCCGTTTTTATCACGTTTTGCGCTTGTTGGGTGAATGATAGTGTGCAAATGCAAGTTGTGTTGTTCTGCCAATTCATTTCGATAGGAGAGTACATCTTCTAACCACTTATCTTCTCTGGCAAATCCCTTTGTATCGTGGTGCATGTAGTTCCATGAGTCAATGACTGCCCCAAATATTCCTAACTCGGCTTTATTCTGAACCGCAAAATCCCAGTATTCCTTTGGTGTAACAGATTTTGAACGTGTGTTTTTATTCTTGTATGTCGTTGGGTCGAATATTTTAAAACTATCGTGTATTTCTGGTAGATAACGATCAACCTCTGCTTGTGATAAACGGTTGTTGATTGCTATTTTTTCACCTCTTTTGTTGTAGAAAAATTCGTCAAATTGTTTGCCTGAAAGTTTGTGCATTAGTTTCCCTGCTACCTCTGCGGCTGTTCCTGCATCTGGCATGTAAATTAAATGCTTATGACCGTACCATTTATTGCAGTTAATTAGCATTTCAAGTAACAATTCAGTTTTACCCGAAGCAGGGTAGCCCGTCCAATCAGTAACACCACCTTCTTTGATGGAGTAGTGAGGGGCTAAACATTTGAAACCGCAATAGTATGTTTTACCGCCGCCAGTTTCATAAAGCTTCATAACATCTTGGCGCAATTTGCTAAATTCTATTATCCCCCCCATAGTTGTGTCATTTTTAGTTTAAGCGCTTCCCATTCTCTGTACTCAGCTTCAAAATCTAACTCCTGAGCTTGTTTGCTTTGCCATTCGTGCTGTTTTAGTTCTATTTGCTGATACAGGTCGTCTTTTGTGTTTAAAGTCGGTTTTTGCGTGGTTAATTCCACTCCGAACTTGTCGATTGTTTCTTGACGGCTGAAATATTCAGGAGTAAGGTTCTCATACCCATTTTTGATATTGTAGGGCTTTGTTACGGCCGTTTCAATGGCTTTCACGATTTGAGCTCGAGTGTAACCGTTTTCGAGCAATTTCGCATACGCTTTGCGGCTGCTCGGAGAAATGGACTTAAATGCTCGACCAGTTTTTTCATTGATAAACCCTAGTAAAAACAAAAAATCAGAATCCTTTAACTCTCCCGACTTTTTTCCAAAGTCGGTGTTTGATGTTTGTGGTTTATTAGTTTGTGGTTTATATATACTAACAGTGCTTTGACTTTGCGTTGTATCTTGCTTTTGTTCTTGGTTATGTATTGCTGTTGTAAGTGCTCCTGTGGATGCTTTTGTATTTTTTACAATAGCAACAATATTCGCGGTATATTGATTTTTTGACTTCTGAATCATTTTAATAAATCCGAACTTCACAAGGTCATTTAATGCACCCGCATAAGTACGCCAGTTTTTAACGCCAATTGCATCCATAACCATACTGGAAGGAAGTCCAATTTTTTCTTTCCAACCTGATCTGTTTGCATGCTCTATGATGAAAAAGAATACAGCACTGTGTACAGGCTTTACTTTTTCAGGGTTTTCAAAGGCAAAATCAAACCAATTTCGAGATAGATCGTAACCGTTCATATTTTTTGTTTTAGCTACACTTCAGAGAAGCGATTTCTGTTACAATTGCTTGTTGTTCGTGAAAGGGTAGGGCTTTTATTTTTTCCGTCCATCTTTCCGATTTGCGTTTAATTCTTTGGCGGTCGGTATTGTTATCACCTACATATTTGTAGCTCAATAAAACCTCTTCTTTTGGGTTGAAGTTCGTCCAAAGCATATCATCTATTTTACCACCTCTACCCATGTATGCGAATGGTTGTGCCGTCCATTCTTTGTCGGTGTAGCCATCAACCAGAAGTGCATTGTAAGTGTCGCACTCGGGGTGGGTTATCATTATTTTAGCTCGTGTTTTTTCACTTAATAAGCGAACGAAGGCAAGAAATTCGATATGTTGCTCCAATGTCCATTCATAATCATACATCGGGCGAATTGTGCGCCTTGTTTCAAATAAGTATGGAGGGTCGAAGAAGAAAACCGTTTCTTCAAATAAGTATTGAAGGTCTGATTTGTCTTTTTTCGATAGATTGTTCAGGTAGTGTTCAATTACATTTTCATTGAAACATTTTATACCTGGCAATGTAGATGCTTCTTTAAATTGCTTAAATACATGCTTAACAATCTCGAAGTATAGAATCTGTATATTTTTTTCAAGTTTTGCTATGCTTTCGCTTACAAATCCACTACCGCCAAAACCATCCACGAAAAACTCGCATTTAGGTGTGTTGTTAATAAGAAATTCTTTTACTCCGCTTGCACCTTTTGAACCGGGGTATTTTGTAATGTCTAAATTCATAATGATGGCTTAAAAAGTCCTCGATCTAAACCGAGGACTTTAGGTTTTTACTCTTCCTCGTCTCCTGGGATTTGGTGTTCACTTTCTGCAAATGCGGGAACGGTACCGTTTACTTTGTATTCTTCTTTTTCCTCGTCCGTCATTTCTCTGCGCTCGAGTTCACGGTCTAAATCTGGATTGAAAGGGAAGATGTCAACAATAGGAGTAAGCTTGATTTCTGGAATCTCGAATGAAACAAGCATTGATTCAAGGCTTTCTTCTATTCGGTCGTAAGCGTCTCTTACATTTTCAGCAGAAACAAGGAATAGGTTTGAAATTTTCTTTTCCCTTCCGCTATCCGCATCAACTGATAGATAAGAAACTTTAGCCTGATACCAATAGTCTGCATCTTCATATTGAAAAATGTCCTCGAAGTTTGCTTTTTTCACTTCCGTTACGATAAATTCACCACGTATCATTTGACCTAACTC
>NZ_JBVCPV010000148.1:0-7591 GCF_057456495.1 Lishizhenia sp.
AATCCTTGGTTTTTAAAATATTCTAGACTATCAAGCACGCCTGTAATGGGTTTTCCAAAGGTTGAAATTTGATGCACCATCTCAGCCATGATTTCATCGATTATTTCTTGCTGAGATTTCCCCGTCCAAGGTCGCTCTCTAAAACGAAAGGCAACTACCTCGTCCAACCTTAAACCAACCGTGCGCGCACAATCTTCTATGGTTAAATCTATACCAACGGTTCCAAAAACTTTAATGATTGCTTTTTTCCATAGGGGTTCAGAATCTATCAAGACACCATCCATATCGTAGATTACAGCATCAAATTGTTTTATTTCCATCGTATTTTATAGATTTTGGGTGCAATAATAGTTTTTTCTTCGCTTAAATAAATGGTATTCTTCGAAACATCGATAGCCTCCCACAATCCAAACCGGTTAAGTAGGCGGGTGTTTTTCCAAATTAGTTCTCCGTTGACAAGCTCGTAGATGTAGATTTTACTGTAGGTTAATACAAACAAATGGTTTGCCTTAAGGCATACTGAAGTAATGCAGTCTTCCATCCAAGAACTTGCTTTCAATTTTAAAGGAGCACAAGAGCTTGCGGTATAGGTTCCTGCTTTTTTGGGCAAGGAGTACACTTTACTTATTCCATCAAAGGGTTTAGTGGCGTTTTTTGTGAAAATCCATATCTTGTTTTGGTAGTAGCATATCCCTTCGGCATCGTAGTACTTTTGCTGGGCGTTCGGAGGAAAATCTTTTTGGTCTGGGTAATGAAAACATATGCTATCCGCTTTACTCTGAGTTTCCTGTAATACCTCTTTTAAGGGCACGATGTAGAGTTTTAAGTCTTTGCGCGTATTGTTGTTGTTACCGATGTCAGCAATATAGATTAAGCTATCGTCTACTAAGCAAAGATCTTCCCAGTCTTTGTTATGTGCCTGTTCTATTTTACAAGTGTTTACAAGTTCTCCCTTGAAGTTGAGAACGTACAATTCGCTTTTGTTGCCACTGTCATTATGGGTAATAAAAACACTATCTCCTATACAAAGTAAGCCTGAACTTTCATTGATAAAAGTGGGTAGTTTTACGATGGCTTCTTGTGCCAAGAAAAGACCTGACCAACCCATGAAAAGAAGTAGAAATAGTGTTCTCATAGTATCGTACAACAGTTTTAAACAATAAGTTAAATGTAATATTAATGCCCGTGCTACAGCCTATTAAAAACAAAATTTGTTACTTAGTAGAACTTTTTAAGACAAACGCGCATGTTATCTCCAGGAGCCAAGGGATGGGTTAAGAAATACGAGCAGTTGCTCGATGAAGGAATGTTTACCATAACAGAGGTGAAACCTGTGCACATTTCTACCGATGAACATTTGCGTTTAGAGAGTATTCGAACAGGGTTAGCTTTTGGTTTTCCTACACAACTTTTATACGCCAATACCTTACCTCAGGATCAATGGACGGTAGAAGAAAAGCTCAAAGTATTATTGTTTGAAAGTCTGCTTTCTGTCTATATCATGGAGTGTAAAGTTTATTCTAAAGAGGATTTCTTACAAAAGGTTCTGGGCTTTTATAAAAAGCACGATAGTAGGTCTATTCTTAATTTCTATAAAAAACTTATCCCGGAGTCTGACTACGACAAGTTGGAGAAAATCTTGGACAAGCGTATAGGAATTCGAAAGACCATGGAAAATAAACTATGGGTGAATTACTTAAATAATTCGGTGGTTTATTTAGATGTTTTGTTGTTTAAAAAGTATTTAACCTCTCCTGAGAACACCTTGCAAGTTAACTATAAGCAGCGTGTTACGACTTTGTTGAAAACGATTATTATGGCCGTGAATTCGGATAATAATGTTGCCAAAAGAGAAAAAATGTTGTTTGATGTTTTCCTCGCTTCTGCTAATTTGAAGGAGGAGGAACGAAAGAGCATGAACAAACTTTTCAAAGAGGGGGAGTTGAGTTTTAAAGATTTAGATAGTTGTCATCAAGAAGATTGGATATTTAAACATTACCTTTTAGATGTATGTTCACTCTGTATTTTTGCCGACAACGATGCAGCAGATGAAGAACTTAAGTTCCTACAAGATTTCTGTAAACATTACCGAATTCCATTAGATGAATTGCCCAATAGTATCGCTCTGGTAGAAACTTTTTTATTGGAGAATCAACACAAAATAGCATTCTTAAAAGAGAGTTCTCAATACGATAAGTTATTCTCAAACCTTTCGAGGAGATGGATTAAAATTCTGAGCAGAAACAAAGACAAATTGGCGCAAGAGCTCAAGCAAAGTAAGGAGTTGGTTTTCTTGATTAATAAATCAATGAAAGAAGAGCTTACAGCAGAAGAAAAAGATAAGGTGAGGGTGCAGTTTTTAGATATCGTTAAAACAATGCCCGCTTTGGCAATTTTTATGCTTCCTGGTGGGGCTATATTGCTTCCACTGGTCTTAAAAGTGATTCCTGATTTGGTACCTTCTGCCTTTAAAAATAATGCCCTCGATGATAAGACATCGAAGGCTAAGGAGTGAATTAAATAGAAACTTCTTCGTTTCTTCGAGCAATTTCTGCTATGCTTGTGCGCATTACATTTATCGTTGGTTTTTCATAACCTTCTTTGCGCGATGAAATCAAGTAATTAATATCGTCTGCAGTAAACATTCCCACACAGTGGTAGCTATAGTGCTCTAGAGCTTGTTTGTTTTGTTTCTTTAAAGATTGCTTATAGATCAAAACATTTGCACTGTCTTCAATAATTTGATAGGTGTGAACATCTGTATATCGTTCTAAATTTTCCTTGTATAGTTCAAGAGCATCTCGCTCACCGTAATCTTCAATCACCATTTCAAAAGCTCTACTTGCTTTAATCGTCCAAGTAAAGTCATCCTCTTGATGAATTACCTGAGGTTCCACTGCGCCCCCTACCAATTGTTCATCGTTGGGTAAATACAATGTTGTAGGTATTTGATAGGGTGTCAAGTCTAAGGGTGCGTACAAACTCAAGTCTAATTCCTGAACTGTTTCCTGCGGAATAGCTGGAGATTCTTTGGGCTCACTATCGCACGACCAAACAAGGCCTGCCAAGAGCAAGGAGTAAATTATTTTTTTCATTTTTAGCGCGTTCTTAACGTAAATATAGTGTTTTCCTGATTTTTTTTAGGCTATTCCCCCTAATAAAAGTTCGCTAAAGCTGCCTTTTCTCAGGGGTCGGGTCATCCATTATAGTCCCGATAAGAATCGGGAGCTGTCATTTCTACCCCTAATAGAAAATGTTAAAATAAACTTGGTATTTTAGCGTTCAAATCCCATCGATTTAAAAACCACACCTATGAAAAGAATTCTCTTATGTTTGCTGCTTATCTTAAGTTTTGTAGTACATGCTCAAGTTCAAGTTGTCAATCACAAAAATGAAGTGTTAACCAATGTTGAAGTTTTAAAAAACGGACATTTGATTGGTATTTCTAATGATAATGGAAAGCTTCCTGGGTTAGAGAAAGACAGTGCATATACTTTGTTTCATCCGAATTATCGTTTACAAAAAATCGTTTTTGACGACCAAAAGCAAATCGATCTTGGAGCGCCTATACAATTGTTCGAAAGTGTAGATGTCAAGCAAAATGAAGGTGATTTATTTCAAAGAATATACGACAGTACTTATCACAATTTTGTAAAGCAGGACATAGCAGTTTTAGGAGAATTGTGGGTCTATCAGCGATTGGTTACAAAGACTAATGAGAAAAAGGATACCACATTAAACATCATTAGGGCAAATGTAGCTTACGCCAAACACGAGAAACGTAAAAAAGAAACGTGGTGGGTTAAAGGTGAGCCACAGCGCATGTTTAAACGTGGTGGAAAGTTGTTCGATGCAGCTGAATTTAAAAAAGAAGATCTGAATCTAAACTGGGCACTACCATCACCGGATAACTTAACCTTATTTTTTAAGTATAAAAGTTTTTTTAGTGAACCTGGAGCTTATCAGCAAGAACGCTATTATTCACCAACCTTATCTAGAGTGAATTTGAGTTATACAAGTGAAAAAAAATATACCCTGAGTCACGACTTAAAGTATGCAAGTTTAAACTATAGATGTAGGCAATATGAAAGTATACAAATTAGTCCTAATAGAGTTGCAACTGTGTTCAATATGACCATGTCCATCCCTAAGAAATCCAGTTATTGGAATTTTGTTGAAAAAGACGGTTGTTATTTTCCAGAGTCGATGAGGTTTGAATTTGTCCAACACTTCTCAAGAACGGATGTGAATAGCTCTGGTCAATATGCAGTAGTCTACATTTTCAAAGCCAAAAAAGCAATTCCACAAAAAGAGCTTTCGGAAGATTATGAAAAGGAAAATTTTTCCAACAACAATTACATACAGCGCATAGACCCCACACCAGAAATATTAAATTTCCCCTATGTTTTGGAATAAGTCGACTTACAATTTTGTTTAATTTCTTAACCCATCCTTTAAACATTTCTAACTTTGCATTGTTATAATTGCATGACGGTGTATAAGATCAAAGATCTAGAAATATTATCGGGAGTAAAAGCACATACCATTCGTATGTGGGAAAAACGCTATGGATTATTAAAGCCTGAACGTACGGATACTAAAATCCGAATGTATTCAGACAAAGATCTAATGGTGTTACTCAACGTGGCGTTACTCAACAAGAACGGTAAGAAAATTTCGCATATCGTAAATATGAGTGATGATCAAATTGCTCAAGAAATAATGTCCATTGATGACGCTATGAGCGAAGACAGTTTGGTTGACAAGCTGATATTGGCACTGATACAGATGGACAAGCATCTATTTTTACACAATTTTCATAAAATCATCGGAGAGGAAGGACTGTTCGAGGCTTTCTCGGGGAGGTTAAGGAGTTTCTTAACGCGTATTGGTGTAATGTGGCAGGTAGGAACAATTGATCCCGCACAGGAGCATTTTGTTTCTAACATGATGCGCAATACACTAATTTCAGCTACCGAAAATATTAAGGAAAATCCTAATCCTAAAAAGCTTTTCTTGCTATTCTTACCAGAAAATGAGTGGCACGAAATATCATTATTACTCTATAATTATAAACTGCTCAAAGATGGTTATGCCACCGTCTATTTAGGTCAATCAGTGCCAGAGCAAGCATTAGTGAACACCATTGGTCGCTTCAAAGTTGATGCATTGGTAACTTCTTTTGTTACGGCTACAGACGAAGATCATATTGTTCGTTTTTTCTCTGCATTAAGCCAAAATCATCAACTTCCTATTTACACGGGAGCGGAAATGTTAGAGAGTTTATCACAGCCTATTCCTGCTGGTATCCATAAGGTTACAGATTTGTTCAAGTAATTTTCATCCAACTTTTCATGAGAAACGTAGGTTCAATGGGGGATTGAGCCCTTGTTGCCTGTGCGACAAATTGTGAAAGAAAATATTTTGTTTAAGATTTATTTGGAAAGATTAAACAAAAGTGTTTAACTTTGAAGGTGTAAAACTTAAACAAAATGTCTACAATTGAATTTAACAACGCTCTCATTGCTTTAGAATCATATATGATTGCTTTTGCAATGCGCTACACAAAAAATGAGGAAGACGCGAGAGATCTTACCCAAGAAACAATGTTGAAAGCCATGAAGAATAAAAACTATTACACGCCAAAAACGAATTTCAAGGCGTGGTTGTTTACCATCATGCGCAACATATTTATCAATCAATACAGAAGAAAAGTGAGATCGAAAACAATTTTCGATAACTCAGAAGAAAAGTATTTAATGAACGGTTCAACAGAGGCTAGAAATACTCCGCAAAACCATATTACCTCCCTGGAGGTAGAGGCGCAAGTGGAAGCACTTAGTGATGTTTACAAAAAGCCCTTCGAATTACACTACAAAGGCTTCAAGTATCAAGAAATTGCAAATGAGTTAAATATTCCAATTGGTACGGTAAAGAGTCGTATATTCATAGCAAGGAAAAAATTAATGGAGTGCTTACCAGAGTACGCATAGCATATATATGAGTAAAAAAATTGTAGTCATTGGAAGTGGAATAGCAGGTTTATCTTGCGCAAGTTATTTAGCCCAAGGAGGGAACGAAGTAACCTTATTGGAGAAAAATAGCTCGGTGGGTGGTAGAGCGAGAAAGTTCGAAGCTGCCGGTTTTACTTTTGACATGGGCCCGAGTTGGTATTGGATGCCCGATGTTTTTGAAAAGTTTTATAAGGATTTTGGACACACTGCTCAAGATTTCTATACCTTGGAACGATTAGATCCAAGTTACCAGGTGATTTGGAAGGATAAATCAAGCGATCATGTTCCTGCAAATTTAGATGAATTCAAAGCTTGGTTCGAAAAATTAGAGCCGGGTAGTGCAGCGAAACTCGATGAGTTTTTAAAAGAAGCAGCCTATAAGTACGATGTAGGAATGAATGATTTGGTCCATAAACCAAGTTTGAAGTTGACAGAATTTGTTGACAAACGTGTGATAGGAGGAGTATTCAAAATGCATTTGTTTTCTTCTTTTAGCACCTACATTAAAAAGTATTTTTCTCATCCTAAAATTATTGAACTCCTTGAATTTCCGGTATTGTTCTTAGGTGCTATGCCGAAGGATACGCCAGCCTTATATTCACTGATGAATTATGCAGATATTGTTTTAGGTACTTGGTACCCTAAAGGTGGGATGCACGAAATCATCAAGGCTTTTGTAAAAATTGCTGAATCACAAGGAGTGAAAATCGAAACTGGAAAAGAAGTAACGGGTTTTGAATATGAGAATAAAAATGTAACCACCGTAAATGTAGCTGATGGTAGTTCATATGCTTGTGATTATGTAGTAAGTGGTGCAGATTACGCACATACGGAGTTCCAATTGTTAAAAGAGAAAGCCAATTACACTGAAAAATACTGGGATAAGCGGACAATGGCTCCTTCTTCACTGTTGTTTTATTTAGGAGTTGACAAAAAAATACCTAAATTGGAACATCACAACCTCTTCTTTGATGAAGATTTTAATGTTCACGCCGAAGAGATATATAACCAACCACAATGGCCAAAAGCTCCATTATTTTATGCTTGTTGTCCTTCTAAGTCAGATGATACCGTAGCGCCAGAAGGTAGTGAGAATTTATTTTTACTTATTCCTATTGCTCCAGATTTAAAAGATAATGAGGAGAAGAGAGAAAAGTACTTCGAGATGCTGATGGACAGGTTGGAAGAATTTTGTGGAGAAAAGATAAGAGAACACGTAATCTATAAGCGCAGTTATTGCGTAAATGATTTTAAGAAAGATTATTATGCATTTAAAGGGAATGCATACGGCTTGGCGAATACGTTAAAACAAACAGCCATTTTAAAGCCACAAATAAAGAATAAGAAATTAAGCAACATGTATTACACCGGTCAACTCACGGTTCCAGGACCAGGGGTTCCACCAAGTATCATATCAGGTGAAGTGGTGGCACGTGAAATACTGAAAGCTATATAAATCACTATTAATTAACGTTATGAAAGAACTTTTTGACAAACTTTGTGAAGTAACAAGTAAGATTACGACGCAAAAATACAGTACCAGTTTTTCACTTGGGATAAAGTTCTTGAGTAAAGAC
>NZ_JBVCPV010000149.1:0-7564 GCF_057456495.1 Lishizhenia sp.
CTGCGTGACCCATTGTTCTTCCTTTAGGAGCAGTTTCTCCTGCGATGAATCCAACAACTGGCTTCGTTCCGTTTTCTTTGATCCACTTCGCAGCGTTAGCCTCTAAGTTACCACCGATCTCACCGATCATTACGATACCTTCAGTTTCTGGGTCGTTCATCAATAACTCAACCGCTTCTTTAGTAGTTGTTCCAATGATTGGGTCACCACCAATTCCGATAGCTGTAGTAATACCTAAACCTGCTTTAGCAACTTGGTCAGCCGCTTCGTAAGTTAAAGTACCAGACTTAGAAACGATACCAACTTTACCCGTTTTGAAAACGAATCCTGGCATAATTCCAACTTTCGCTTCACCAGCAGTAATAACACCTGGACAGTTAGGTCCGATCAAAGTACAATCCATTCCATTCAAGTATTCTTGAACGTAGATCATATCTTTTACTGGAATACCTTCTGTGATACAAACGATAACTTTGATACCAGCGTTAGCAGCTTCCATAATTGCGTCAGCAGCAAATGCAGGCGGTACAAAGATAATAGATACATCAGCACCTGTTTCTTCAACAGCAGCAGCAACAGTATTAAATACTGGCTTGTCTAAGTGCTTTTGTCCACCTTTACCTGGAGTTACCCCTCCAACAACGTTTGTTCCATACTCAATCATTTGTCCAGCATGGAAAGTTCCTTCACTTCCTGTGAATCCCTGTACGATTACTTTAGAATCTTTATTTACTAATACGCTCATGAATGCGAGTTTTTTGTCTGTTTTAATTTGCGCTTCCAAAAATAGCCGTTTATAGTATTAATGCAAAGTATTGAGGCGAGAAAATGAGAAAATAGTGATAAGTGATGGGTGAGAGGTGAAAACTTAGCGGTATTTATAGGTGTATTTAGGCTACCCCCAATCCGCTGAAAGACGTCTTGGGTAGGGCTAACGCTACTACTCCTCGTTGCAAAACACTTTCTACATTCCCAGTAATAAAGCTTCCTCGGTCGCTCTATTTCTTGGATGTATCAATGTGTTTTGCCCCTGTGGGGTATACGCTCATATCCCTGGTAGAAGTCAGTATAGAGAGTGAGTAGGGAGCAAGAGGTATTATTTGATTGTAAGTATAGCTCTCTGTTTAACTACTTAGAAATTTAAAAATTTAATGATTTAAACCTTTAAAAAAGGTGGAATAAATGTATGCACCTTTAAGATATTAGGTCTTCCTTAAATCTTTAAATAATGAGCGCAGCGAATGTTTTAAATTTTTAAATCTTATCAAATGATGAACCTGCGAATCCATCAAATTTTCAAATTGAGATCCATTGAAGATTCCATCCGCCTTATCAACCCGTTGAGGCCTGAGGTCGAGGAATGAGAAGTCTCGAAGGCCGTAGTCAAGTCCATCACATCAAACAAACTATCTAAAAGTCTAACGGTCTAACGGTCTAAAACTCAAAAACTCTACCTCTACATTAACCTTTCATTGAGGATGCGAATCTTATCGTTGTTGCGCGTAATTTCTTTTTCTATGTAGCTTTTATAGGCCACGCGGAGTTGAGATTTGGAGGCGAACTTGAGTTGTTCGTCCAAGTATTTCCCGTAAGAGAGCAATCCATTTTTTTGAAATTCAAGCATCTTGCTTCGAATTACCCATTTTTGTTTGTCTGTCACGTTTTTCATTACCTATCTGTTTACGGGATAGTAAGTTAAGGAATAAAATTCACATGGAAATAGCTCGCTTAATAATATTTACGCAAAGTAGGTTATTTCTTCTTTAAAGCCTTTTCGCATGGGGGTTTGAAGTTGAGTTAAGGAATGAACCATCTTTTTACTATCAACTTCAATTAGCCCTGGAAGATAGACCTTCATTGTGCTGAAATCATTCATTACGATCAATAAACCTTTTTCTTCTTCTCGAGTGCGTTTATATAAAGAAGCAATCTCTCTAATATTTTGAATAGCTATAATTTTCTTTTTCTTTCTATTTAATTTTCTTTTTACAATCAAGGAAGAATTGGTCAGTTCTATTTCCGAGAAAAACCTTGCTCTAAGGTAAAGGAATAAAAACATCATTATTATACTTATCGCACCGCTAAAAAAAACTTGCTCATATCGTAGAAGGAGGCCTGTACATAAGAGAAACAAGCCTAAAAATAATCCGAAATAAATCGATTTTACGATAGGATCATGGTAGAGCTTAGGTTTAAAGGCGAAGTAAATATGTTGTTGAATTTTCTTTTCTGAGGGGCTATTTTCTGCTCCCTTCATTTTTTTGTCCAAGAAAAATTTAAAATGATGTAGGTCTTTATAGAGAGAATCGTGTAAATAATAACTTTTTCGATTCAAAAGCTTGATATGCATGCCTTCTATTTCTCCAAAAAGAATAGAAGAAGGTTGTAAACCAGTAAGTTTAACACCGCGTACTTCATTGAGCTTAATTAAATCTTTTCCGATTTTAAAGTGATTTTCATAAACCAGAATTTTCTTGGAAAGAAGGAAAAGCATAAGGATTGCGAATATTCCTATAAAGGAAATAAAGCAACCAAATGTAAAGTAGCCAAAATTACCGTTATCTCTTAGGTTAAAATCGTAATTGAAGTAAATATCCCCCATCAAAATTAGTCCCATGAGGATAAGCAAGATTCCGCTTAAAAGATTTATAAGTCTGAAACCTGTAAGTCGTGGTTTTATTTTAAAGATGGGAGTTCCAATCATTCGGTTGTTGCCTTCGATTTATATATCATAGTTATTACAAAGACAATAATACCATAAATAATTCCAAAAAGCAGTCCGGTAAACATAATCAGTGCTTTTGGTGAAACAGGAGCAGCGCTGTATTCCCTTGCGAAAACTGGGTTGTTGGCCAAATAGCTATCAGCTAATAAGGCTTGCACACCTGCGTTGAAAATTCCGCAGAGTATTCCAAAAAAGAGTACATGGGCTATCCTATTTGAAGGGACCTTGGTTTTAAAACCATATGCTGCAATAAATGCGTAAATGAGCCAAAATACCGGTTCGGTAACTATACTATTGGTAAAAACAGAAAGTAGTCCTACCAAGACACCAAAAGATGCGTACGAGATAATCAATTTCCAATTCATGACCTGTGTTTTTTGAATGTATACTACAAGTTACGGATATTCTTTGAGGAAGTAAAAAAATGTTAGTTTCGTCCTAAATTTATTTAAATGAGCACCTTTACCAAGCGCTATTTCGACCCTAAAGATGAAAACAAACATTTAACACTCGTGTGGGAACCGGGGTATAGAAATGTACATATCTATTACTTTAAAAAGTTGATTCAAATTATCGAAGATCCCATGGAAATAAAAAAGGGAACTTTCTTTAATTCTGAAGACGTAGGGAAAGTGTCTCTTGCTTTTACTAAAGAGAGACCTATGAAAATAGAGTTGAAAGTGGAGGGGAGAAGGTATAAAACGGTGAATAAACTAAAACGTGAGTTACCTAATTTTGTATCTATCAGAATACTTTTTGCATACTTTACCCTAACAAGAACTATAGGATTGTTTACGCTTTTAAACTCTTTAAGTCTGAGTTTTGTTTCTCCGTTGGGAATTTACAATACGGTTTGTTTTATTGGGTATTTGTTAACCTTTATTTTGATAAAAAGTTATCCAAGAATCTACTATGTGGGTACTTCAATTTATGGCCTAGTAGTATTAATGCATATACTTTCTTGGGTGGGTGTATACCCCTTGGGCGTGCGTATGAACTACGATGCTTTTACCTCAATTTTCGTATTCATTCTCCAAGCAATTGTTGCGAGTTATTTTATCAGAGAGTTGAAGCCCATTAATAATTACATCGATAAGAAGAAGCCGCAAACGGAAGATGTGTTAATCGATGAAATTTAAGTCAGAAAAGTAAAACTAACCTTGTTTTAGAGCTTTAAGGTTGTTGCCATATTCCAAGTTTTAGAGATTTGGCAAGTCTTTCTTGTTGCGTGAAAAGTGTGGCGTATTTGGTGTTGGGAGGAATGGGCAGTTTGTGGGCATATCCCTTTTGAACCAAGGTTTTATTTACAAAAACAGTATCGTCTACGTATGCGTAGGCTAGGGTTCTACCGTATTTATCGGTATGTTCTTGGTCGAATTCTAGTCGGATTTCTCGGTCTGCAATTAAATCTATTAAAAATTCTTTGGCCGCTTGGGCATAGAACTCTTCGGGTTCATTACCATGCTTTAATTCAGGTGTGTCTATTCCTATCAGTCTTATTTTTTGTCGATTCAAAGCTTCATCTACCACCCAAAAAGTATCACCGTCAACGATACGGGTAACACGAAAAAATAATTTTTTTTCATTTTCTCCTGAACAATTGATAATCAGGAGTGTTATAAGAATAGTAATAAAGATATTTATAAAGAGTTTCATAGCATTTATTAGTATCTAGTTGTAAAGGGTTTAAAGGCGCTTCAATGAGGCGCCTTTGTTTTGCAATAAAAGTAAGCTTTCATTTAAATATAATGCAGTGTAACAAGCTTGTAAATTCCCAATTTGTATGCGTATAGATGTATAATAGTCTTCTCAATGCTTTTCCTGGTAATTTTGTTTTAAATAATTTGAAGGGGTTAGGTAAACAATGAAGGTGATAAATTGAAGAGATGGTTTTCTCTACGTATAGCTTTCTTAGCTATTCGATCCATTAACCTACTCATACTTTTGGCATGAGTAGGTCTCTGAAATTTTCAGATTGGATAAATCATCTAAATTTCCTTTTGAGAAACTTTTGATAATATCGTGGTGCTTAGGTAATAATCTGTGAATATTCTATTCGAATACTTTTCACGTCTCATTCGGTTTTATTTTCCATTATAAATTTAATAAAAAAATATTAAGTGATACATAGTGTATCATTTAAACTTTTTACTTTTAGTGTATGAGAGACTACTCGGCGAAAAATGAAAGTGCATTTAATGAAAAAAGATCTGATGCTTCAGCCAACAGAAATACTATTATTCGTGTTGCCCATGATTTATTTGCGCTAAAGGGACCCGAAGTTTCTATGAGTGTAATTGCGAGAGAAGCCAAAGTGAGTAGGGCTACACTTTACAGGAATTTTGAAGACAAGGGAAGTTTAGTACTTGCGTTAATGCATTATAATTTAAAAATATTGGAAGATTATGCAGACACCTTAGCGCATGATGAAAATGAATTCCGTTTATTGTTGATGAAGGCAGCCGAATTTCAATATCGCTATCAAGGATTGTTACCATTTTTACCGCAAAGAGCTACGCATTTAAATGAAAGGTTGATTCAATTGGTCCAAGGTCCGATTGAACGCGCAATTAAAAGGGGAGAAGTAGCCCCTAGTTATGAAGTGTTAAACGATACAGTATTATTGATTAGGATGCTGGGCAGTGTCGTTCTACCTTCTGCAATTTTAGATAGTAAGGCAAGCATGAACAGAGCATGGGAAATGCTCTTAAAAGGGTTGGGAGCAATTGATTAAAGGATTATTTCTTCTATTGCTTACTCGGTATTTTATTGATAATACTAGCCCAAAAAGGAATCAAGAAGTAAATCATAGCGGGTACTAAGATACCTGTGAGTATTAATGTTCTTACGTAAATAGGAAGATGATTGATATCGTTACCAATTAAATAACTCAGCAAGGTAATGGCTGGATAAATGGCAACCCAAACAATTAATGTATTTCTTCTTTTAGACACAATAGAATTTTTATGCAAAAGTACATTCTTTCTACTTTGTTTGTAGCGATGTATCGCATTCAGGTGTAAAGAAACGCTGTTCTATCATTTATTTGACTTTTTTGGGCAATCGCAAGCTTAGTTTACCCCTTCATTTCTGAGATCAATTCTATTTCACCTTTACATAATTTGAGAATTCGCAGATTTCTTTGATGTATACTCTGTTACCTAAGAGATTCATCCATAATTCGGCAATTTCGTGATCTACGAAGTATTTCTTTTTGGCGGCGTTAAAGTTGTAGTAAATATTTACCTCGAGCTCCTTTACCTGGAAAATATGAAAACGTACAGGGTGCTCATTGATGAATTGTGCCCTTTCTAATTTCTTGGTTTGCTTATTAAAATATGCGTAACCAATGCATTGACTTAGAAAACTATACAGGTCGGGGAGTCCATCTGGTTCAAAACGGAAACTCACTTTTAAATAGTCTTTATTATCCTCAACGATATGCCATGAAGTGTCTGAAATTTTACCCGTTGCTCCATGTTTATCTTCGTTATGATTTTTATTGAATACGGCTATTTCTTTAGAGGTAGGTACTCTATGGTCTACACTGTCTAGGTGCCAGCGTTCCCCCAGGTTTAATTTGGGGTTGTAGTGGGCCTTTTTAACTTTTTGATCATTTTTAATGTAGGTGGTGGTGGTGGTGGTATAGGCGTACTTCGCTAGGGAGTCAATCAAATGTTCTGTAAGCGTTGTTTCATTAAACTGAAACTGCTCCAAACGTTGGAATATTTTTGATTTGTTATCGTTCGCTCTTGTTATTTGAGGAATAAACGAGAGAAGAAAAAGTAAGCATATTAATCTCTTCATAATACACAATTTCAGAATGTTCATATTTGCTTATAACAAGGTAATAAAACTCTGAAATTAACGAGTAAATACGTTCAAAATTCACCTGATTTTATTCTGTAATATTAATAGAGTTCGGTTATTCTGGGATTTCCATGGATAAAATCTTAAACATTAGTCCGGCTATAATAGCACCTATGAGAGGGGCTACCCAGAACAACCAGAGCTGTTCCATTGCTGCTGTTTCACTAAAGATTGCTTGACTCGTACTTCTTGCTGGGTTAACAGAAGTGTTGGTAATTGGTATACTAATAAGGTGTATAAGTGTAACCCCTAATCCAATAGATAATCCAGAAATTCCTTTTGGAGCTAATTCGCAGGTTGCGCCTAAAACGATGAAAATGAGCATGAAAGACATGATGACTTCTATTAAAAAAGCAGACGGTAATTCATATTTACCAGGAGAAAGCTCTCCATAGCCGTTTGCAGCAAATGAACCGATAACAACATCTGGTTTGCCGAGCAGAATGACATATAACAAAGCAGCTCCGCTAATGGCTCCTAACAATTGAGCAAGAACATAGTAGGGGACGTCTTTACCTTCAAATTTACCTGAAACCCACAAGCCAATAGTTATAGCAGGATTTAAATGGCTGCCAGAAATTGGGCCAATAGAGTAAACCATGGTAAGCACTGAAAGTCCAAACGCCAGTGATACACCTAAAACACCAATTCCAAGTTCGGGATAATTGGCAGAGATCATGGCGCTACCACATCCTCCAATAATTAACCATAAAGTACCAATGTACTCAGCTAGAAACTTATTTGTCATTTTATATTTCAGTTGTAGTTGAACTACAAAATTACTTTTTTAATTGATTTACAAGGGCTATAGTAGTCTTTGAGGAAGGGGATTCCTTCGTTGAAAATTACTGCCGCAAGTTAAATTGCTGGGGAGTTAAATGTTAAAAAAAAAATATGATTTTTATAAATAATACCAATTTCAAACAGGGATAGCACTGGCAGCGCCTGAAGGATTTTGTGGTAGGAGGC
>NZ_JBVCPV010000150.1:0-7534 GCF_057456495.1 Lishizhenia sp.
CCCCTTGAAGCCATAACATTTCCGTATCTTGTTAAACACACAGTTGTATTACTCAGGTTTCTTGCTGCCGCAACTGCTACTTTTTCCATAAGAGCCTTGGAAATCCCCATAGCATTAATTGGATATGCAGCTTTATCTGTACTTAAACAAATAACTTTCTGAACTCCATTCTGTTCAGCTGCATCAATTACATTCTGAGTACCTAAAACATTCGTTTTTGTCGCCTCCAATGGAAAGAATTCACATGAAGGGACTTGCTTTAATGCCGCCGCGTGAAACACATAATTAACCCCACGCATAGCACGTTCAACGCTAGAAAAATCTCTAACATCTCCAATGTAAAATTTTAGTTTATCATTATTTAGTGCTTTACGCATGTCATCTTGCTTTTTCTCATCTCTAGAAAAGATTCGAATTTCAGCGAAATGATTAGTTTGTAAAAAACGTTGTAAAACGGCATTACCGAATGAACCCGTTCCACCTGTGATAAGAAGAGTTTTATTTTTTATTTCCATTAATTTTATTTCTTAATAGTTTAAACAACATGAGTGTTTCTTTATTTTTGAACAAAACAAGAGTCAAAACAAACAATAGATTATAGACAATCAACTTCAATACGAACATTGAAACACCTTCTTTAACCATAAACAAAGAATTATCTACTACAATTAATCCCAAAAAGATTATACAAGGCATAGTAATATTGACTAAATATAATAAGGAATCTTTTACTCTTAAAGAGAAGTTTAGTTTTCTATTGATTAACAGGTACATAATCAATAAGTTAATAAAAGTAGCAATCAAATTGGCTACTGATAAACCTAAAAGGCCTATGTGATTTGAGAGAAATATACTTAAACCAGCATTAAGTCCGAGAGAAATAACACTGGTATATAGTGGAATTTTCGTTTTTTCTTTGATATAATACAATCTAAGAATGATTTCCCTAAGCGCCAAAAAAAGTACATTTATTGAATAAGCTGAAAAAACCGTTGCAGTATTTTTAACATCAAGTAAGTCAAACTCTCCTCGATAATATATGATTTTCACAAATTCCGAACTATATACAGCAAGGTAAATAGTGGTTGGGAAAAGCAGAATAAATATTAATTTTAAACTAACCTTCGTAAGGTAAATTAAATCTCTATCCTTTTTTTCTACATACAATTTAGAAATGATAGGGTAAAGTACGGTAATAATCGATGTTGAGATTGTTCCAGATATAGTACCCTGAAGTCTTTGTGAAAATGTCAATGCGGACAAACTCCCTTCGCCTAACCCAGAAGCAACAGCAGTATTTACAAGTAAATTTAATTGATCAATCGAAAAGCCAATAAAAATTGGCGCCACTAACCAAGTCATTTTTTTTAAATTCGTGTCCCTTAAATTTATTATAAAATTAAAGTTAAAAAACCCCTTTGCTAGGTACCACTGGATTCCTAATATTATTACAAATGCTAAAACCCCTGACACAGCCATTGCCAATGGTCCGTAATTATCCCCAAAGAAAAATATCCCAACAATTACTATTATTGAGGAAATTAAAGGAATTATATGAGGTGCGTAGTACACATTTCTGGCATTTGAAACATTTGACAGAATAAGGCTTGAGGATGAAAATGCGAATGAAAGAACTAATACCCTTCCAAATTTAACTGCTAACAATCTTGTTTCCTGATTAAAACCTGGTGCAACAAAATCAATCAAGAAATCCATAGAAAAGTAACCAACTGTTGATAACAAAATCGATCCAATAAAAAAAATCGAAAGTAAATTCGATACGAATACATCTACTTTTTCCTGGCCTTCATTTATTAAAACCTTATTATACAAGGGTATAAACAAAACTAAGTAACTACTAACTATAGCTGCAAACAATATACTTGGGACATTATTTGCAGCGAAATAGGCGTCAGTTTCGAGTCCTGAACCAAATTTCCAGGAAATCATTATATCTCTTAAAAATGAAAATACTTTTCCAGAGATAACAATTAGTAATACAATAAAAGACTTTTTAAATACACTTTTCAACATTTTTCAATAATGTTATATTTAAAATGTTTTAGTTTCCAAACTACGAACACAAAAATTGAAATTCCTAGATAGTCAAAACCATGAAAAATTTGATTATTTGCCGGAACAAAAATGAACATTACAGTCAAAAGCGCAAACATCATAAGCGACACAGGATTCTTATATACAAGTACCTCTTTGTATGATTTACCATACAAGAATGACATAAGTGAAAAGAACACTAAAGTACCTATCCACGTAATGTCTGATGCAATCCAAGGAAATGCAGTGTGCCAGTGCTTTTTACCAGGTATTCCTTTCTCGGTTTCTAGTTTATTCAAATAAGTTTTCTCATATGGATCGAGTCCAGAAACACCTTTCATAATAGCCGATAGAGCGACTGAGTTCCCAACCCCATATGACCATTCCCAATCTGATTCTAGTGATTTTGAAAGCCCATAATACCCATTAGATAAATAACCTGTTGTAAATGTTGCAATACCTAATCCAAAATTATCACCAAATATTTTAAAAACGGGATGTTCAAAATCAAATTTGGCATATGATACCATATGATTGTTCAAATCATATGACGTTATATTCCGAGAGTTCAACCTAGAATACTGTGCGAAAGAAAACAAACCAAATACAAAAACAAAACCAAAAACAGCATACCTGATCAACTTTCTTCTTCGCTGCCTCGAAAAATTCACAGACTTTAATAACAAAACAACTCCGCCATAGATTGCAATGTCACCAATTGATTTTTGATTACCAAAAGCAACTGTTTGAGTTAAAATGATTAATATGATAAAGGAAATAAAATAAATCTTATATCTTTTAGCTAGTCTATCAAAATAATAAAATCCCAATGTAAAACATAAAAATTTCGGAATTGCTGAAAGAACTAATATGGCAAGTTCAAATGTCAAAATTGATTGTTCAGATTTCTCACTATACACTTCGTGGAAGGATGAATAGTTTTCTCCTAAAGATGCAAGTGATAAATTTAAACGTCCCGTAGAACCTAAATAAATCATGTTAATTAAATAGAGTACCAAGGAAAGTTTAATTGAAACCTCAATAACCCTAAAGATTTTTCTTGTATTTTGCTCTGAAAATGAGGTAAGACTTTTAGATCGGTAACCTAGTCTAAAAAAAAAATGACACCAACAATAAATACGTAAAAATAAAGATTGTAAGTAATCCTTTTTCATAATTTAGATAAACTTTGGGACCAAAAAAACTTATTAACAAAGTTATTGCAATATAGAATACATGAAAATTGATTGGTGCGTTTCTCATTGAATGCATTTCCTTTTAAGAGTTTACTTATTTATAAGAATCCCTCTATAACTTACCATCTGCTAAACTTCCAAGCACACTTTTGACATCATATATAACTGAATTAAATTTTCTGTTTTGATTATAATCAAGAGTTAAAAATTCTTTATGTGCAACTCCAAGAACAACAGCATCGTAAAGCTCAATAGGTTGATCATTATATATTTCTAAACCATACTCCTGCTCCACTTCCTCTTTTTTTGCCCAAGGGTCAAAAATGTCAACTTCTATTCCATAAGATGTAAGTGCTGATACAACATCAACAATTTTTGTATTCCTGACATCTGGACAATTTTCTTTAAAGGTAATTCCTAACATTAAAACTTTAGAATCTAAAACAGAAATCCCCTTTTTTATCATTTGTTTAACGATTTGTGAAGCTACATACTCACCCATACCATCATTCATACGGCGACCTGCTAAAATGATTTCTGGGTGATATCCCTTCTCTTGTGCTTTTTGTGCCAAATAGTAAGGATCTACACCAATACAATGCCCTCCAACAAGTCCCGGTCTAAATGGCAAAAAGTTCCATTTCGTTCCAGCTGCTTCCAAAACCGCTTGTGTATCTATCTCTAATAGGTTGAATATTTTCGCCAATTCATTTACAAATGCGATATTTATATCTCTTTGAGAATTCTCTATCACCTTAGATGCCTCGGCTACTTTAATCGTTGGCGCTAAATGTGTACCCGCTGTGATTACACTTTTATATAAAGCATCCACTTTCTTTCCTATTTCTGGTGTAGAACCAGAAGTTACCTTAAGTATTTTTTCAACGGTATGCTCTTTATCTCCAGGATTAATACGCTCTGGTGAATAGCCAGCAAAGAAGTCTTCATTAAACTTCAATCCACTTACTCGTTCTAACACAGGGACACATTCCTCTTCTGTTACACCAGGATAAACCGTAGATTCGTAGATAACGATATCCCCTTTCGTCAAGACTTTCGCAACTGTTTCAGAAGCCTTATATAATGGAGTAAGATCCGGTTTATTATGCTTATCTACTGGTGTAGGTACTGTAACAATGTAATAGTTACAATCCTTAATATCTTCTAAATTAGACGAATTAAACAAACCTATCTCCATATTGGCACTATCTACCAGCACAGACTTCAACAAGTCATCTTCTACTTCTAGAGTAGCATCATGACCAGTATTCAACTCTTTAATTCTCGCTTCATTAATATCAAAACCAACTACCGCATATTTAGTAGCTAATAAACGCGCCAAAGGCAATCCAACGTACCCTAATCCTATTATTGCAATTTTATCTTTTGTCATCTTTCTAGATCTTCTCTTATTTCAAATTCTCCCAGTACCATTTCAAAGCCTCTTTCAAACCATCTTGAAGCTTAAACTTAGGATCATAACCTAATAACTCTTTTGCCTTGTCAATACTTGCTAATGAATGAGGAATATCCCCCGCTCGATTTGGTCCATATATCACCTCAACATCTCCAATTGCACTATCGTAATTGGATAATTCCTCTTTGATATAACCTACCAATTGATTCAGGGTTGTTCTATCACCTACAGCTGTATTATACACTGTATTAATTGCTGCTTCATTATCAGTCAACATCGCCAATTCATTCATCTGTATTACATTATCGATGTACGTAAAGTCTCTTGAATAATTCCCATCACCATTAATAACAGGACTTTCATGCGCCATAAACTGCATCACAAACTTTGGAATTACAGCAGCATAGGCCCCTTTTGGATCTTGTTTTCTTCCAAATACATTAAAATACCTCAGACCTATTGTTTGCAGTCCGTAGGTATTTGAAAATATTTCAGCATAAAGCTCATTCACATACTTTGTAATTGCATAAGGAGATAATGGTTTTCCAATTTTATCCTCTACCTTAGGTAAAGACTCTGAATCTCCATACGTTGAAGAACTTGCAGCATAAACAAATCGCTTCACCTTCTCGTCTCTTGCAGCCACTAACATATTTAAAAACCCACTAACGTTCACATCATTACTTGTTATAGGATCATTGATGGATCGCGGAACGGAACCTAAAGCTGCCTGATGTAATACATAATCACAACCCTCAATTGCTTTTTTACACGTCTCTAAATCACGTATATCACCTTCTACAAAGGTAAATGCATCATTCTTTAAAAGGTGATTAATATTGTGCATATGACCCGTTGCTAAATTATCTAAACATACAACGCGATATTCTTTTCCAATAAAATACTCACATAAATTGGAACCTATAAATCCTGCTCCTCCAGTAATTAAAATCTTCTGTGCCATAATATGTAGTCCTGGTTTGTCTAAAACTCCGCAAAAATAGTATAATTATTGTCAAATCCATGACCTTATATCCGTTAAGTCTGAGTTAATAATCGACACTGACACCCTCCCAGCTCACTTTTGTCACAAACGATTGTACAATTAGGATTTCACCTATATTTTTTACCGGAAATACCCCAATGATTCAAACTAATCTTTTCGGTTAAACAAACCTATGCTTCACTAACAGTTAAACCTAGATTCTTCAATTTTCCGCACTATTACTTTAGTAGAATTGAATATTATTATTAAATTGGGTGTAACATAAAAGACACTATCGTCGTAACAGCTAACATAACAGCCTTTTGATAACATTAAATTAATTTCTGTTTTTAGAAGCTGATTTATCAGAAAAGTTATCTTTGTGGCGTTTGAAAAACAATAACTATGAAAAAAATTCTAACTTTTGTAAGTATCCTAAGCTTTGGATCCTTATTCGGCCAACAAATTGACATGAACAAGTGGTCTCTAGGTTTAGAGTACGGATCACACTTCCCTAACGTAATTCAAGAAAGCGGTGCAGGGAATTTATTCGGACACTACGGAGGAAATGTACGTTACATGTTCAATTCTAAAGTAGGTGTTATGGCTAACATCGGAGTTGAGACTTTCGAAAACTCTGGAATGTTCAACACAAACCTTCAAGGAGTAATTAACTTAACTGACGTTTTAGGTTTTGAAACATTCACAAAACACCTTGGACTATCTTACCACTTTGGTGGGGGATGGAGTAATTCTTGGGAAAAAGAAAACTTCAGTTTCGACGATAAATTTGTAAACTTCACGATGGGTCTTAGACCAAGAGTTAAGTTAGGTGAAAGAGTATCTATGTTCGTAGATATGTCTGCATACTTAATGTTGTCTAAGCAAAAGAACTTTGATTACGTTTCTGGATATGACAGAAACGGATTCGATGGTTACTTCTGGACACAGTCTATCGGATTGAACGTTTACTTAGGTAAAAAAGATTCTCACGCAGATTGGACACCAACAGGAAACAGAAATGCTGAATACGAAGCTCGTTTGGACGCGATTGAGCAAGGTATGAAGGATGATGACAACGATGGTGTTGCAAATTACTTAGACCAAGATAACAATACTCCAGAAGGAGCAACTGTTAACACGAAAGGTGAAGAAATCGAAGTACACGTTGATACAGATGGTGACGGTGTTGCTGATGAGTTTGATGCATGTCCTGAAACTGCAGGTTTATTCTCTGCTAACGGATGTCCTGATGCTGACGGTGATGGTGTTGCTGATGACAAAGACAACTGTCCTAACGAAGCAGGTGTTGCTTCAGAAGGTGGATGTCCATCTAAAGGTGGTGACTTCGGAGGAATCATGCCAAACATGATGGTGAACTTTGACTTGAACAAAGCTATCTTGAAAGAAGGAGATAAATTGATTTTGAAAAACGTTGCGAAAGTGATGAAAGATAACCCTTCTTACAAATTGATCGTTGACGGTCACACAGATAACTCTGGATCTGAAAAATACAATCAAAACTTATCTAAGCAGAGAGCTGCTGCAGTAATGAACTTCTTAACAACACAGGGTGTTGAGTCAAGCAGAATTACTATGAACGAATACGGTGAAACACAACCGATCGCTTCTAACGCAACTGCTGAAGGTAGAGCAATTAACAGAAGAGCTGAATTCTCTTTTGCAAAATAATTAATAAGAACTTTCAAACGAAAAAGAGGCTGCCCTTAGGGTCAGCCTCTTTTTTTATTCAATAATTTTTGAATCCAATTTGGTCTTCGAGACTTCGGTTACTCGACTCCGCTCGCAAACCTATTATCATTGATGGATTCAAGGATTAATTGAAAATAAATGAACAGAACCCAAACTTCGAAGTCAAAA
>NZ_JBVCPV010000151.1:0-7460 GCF_057456495.1 Lishizhenia sp.
AAACATTCAAACTTAGGTTCTCGAGCAATAGTCGAGAGACACCCTCTCAAACTTTCCATCCACTAATTTCTTAAGATTTTAATCAGTTTTTTATAACTTTAATGCATGCGCTTGATCACCACCATCGTAGTAATAACTCTTGTAAACTTTATCAGTTTTAGCCAAGCTCAAATCCCTACACCGAGTTGCTATGATGCTGTTGATGTGTGCGACTCTATTGACATTTATTCACCCTTTTGGTGTTACTATGGAGACAACTATGACGATAGCAATTACTTTATAGGGGGATATTTTCAACCTTATCTGTACACAACCTCTTTTCCTAGTATTAATCCAACTACCCCTAATGCCTTTAATGGTTGCTCAGTAAACTTTGACAAAATATACTGGGTAAATTTAGCAGTAAAAACATCAGGATTTTTAAATTTCATGGTCCAATCTAAAAGTTGGCCTTTTAATGGTTTAGTTGGAGCCCCTCCAAATAATGGGGTTCCCGGAGGAACAATTTGGATTCTTTTTCCGAAAAACCAAACTCCGTACAACTCTACTTGCAATCAAATTACTAATAACCAAATTGCTCCCGTTTCTTGTAACACCCTTTACTTTACCAATTACCAAGGTGCCGTGCTTTCTCAAACGGGGAATACAGGTATGTTAGAAACTCCAAGTATTTATGGCGATTGTTATCCCGCACGTATAGAACCCTCCATTTACGTAAATGCAGGGGATGAATTTCTTCTAATGATTCGTTGCACTACAGGAACAGACACCAATGGCATCCCTTTTGAACAACCCAAACTATATGTCGGGAACGCTGTACCCGGCAACGAAAACTCTACTACCTCAGCTACTTTTACCTGCGAACCTTGGACAGTACCCCAAAACATTTGTTTAGGAGATAGCGCTTGGGTAGAGTTGAGCAACACCTACAATGGTTATGATGACACCTACACCTTTACCTTTTTAAACAATGCCAGTGATGTTGTGGATAGTCTTTACGCTCCATGGTTTCAAGTGTTGCCTACAGATACTACCACCTATAATGTTGAGGTGTCTCAAAATGGAACCGTCTATGATACTTTGAGTTTTACAATAAATGTTGCTTCTCCTCCAACGCCTAATGCGGGACCAGACCTCTTTTTATGTGAAGGTGATACGGCACAATTGAGCGCTCAACTCAGCGATACTTCGAATTACTTCTTGTGGCAAATAACAGATACCAACGACTACCTATCTGCCCCAGATACCCTAGATATTTCCTACGCTTCTCAACCCGATAACGATCTTTTAATTCTATTCGAAAACAATGGAGTTTGTCCCACGGGAATAGACTCGGTGTACATTTACACCCACCCCACCCCGCAACTTCAAGTATTGCAAGACACAACCATTTGTCTCAACGGAAGCGCTCAACTCGAAGCTGTGGTCAACAACACCGTGGTTCAAAACTACGCCTGGCCTTTTCCTTCCGATAGCAGTTCTACACAAAACTTCATAACAGATTCTTCTACTTGGATAAACTGTTACGCTGCAGACTCTATAGGTTGTAGCTCAAATACGGACAGTGTATTCATCACTGTTTTGGATAGTCTAAGCTTAAGTACACCTTTAAACATAGACTATTGCGAAGGGGAAACACTAAATTTAAACAGTATTGTTTCTGGAGGATTGCCGAATTACACGTACAGTTGGCAATATGGCGGACAAGAAGTTAGCACCAATCCTACAACAGACTTTTCTCCAACAGGTCAAGATGAACTTGTACTTATTCTACAAGATGTTTGTGAAACCCCAGCAGACACCAATATTTTCAGTTTTTCACCTTACCCTATGCCGAGTTTAAACATGAATGTAAATGATACTTTACTCTGTTATCCGGGAGAAGTCAACGTAAGTTTTACAACTTCACCCCTAGTGCAAAATTGGATTTGGAATTTGGGAGACGGAAGCATTTTAAATGATATAAATCCATTGAATTACACCTATAATCAGACCGGTATTTTTGATGTGAGTTTGACTTATTCTACTACAGATAATTGTAAGGATACATTGCCCAACCTTACTGTAGAAGTCGTAGAAAATCCCGTTGCCAACTTTAGTTTTAACAACGACATCACTGAATTCTCAACTCAAGTACTATTTACCAACACTTCGCGTTATGCCACATATTACAGTTGGAGTTTTGAAAATGCACAACCTGCAAGTAGCACGTTGGAAAATCCAACCGCTAATTTTGAAGAAGGTGAAATTGGTCTATACCAAATAGAACTCATCGCTTTCAATGAAATCGGTTGTACGGATACTTTGCGCAAAGCTATTAACATCACACCAGAGTTTAGTCTGTTTGCTCCCAACACCTTCACCCCCAATGGCGACCAAAGCAACAACACTTGGAGTGTAGCTGTAAATGGAATAGACACCAAAGATTTCCACGTACAAATTTTCAACCGTCACGGCACCCTAATTTTCGAAAGTTTTGACTACAACTTTACTTGGGATGGAACTTACAAAGGAAAGCTAGTACCCACAGGAACCTATACGTGGAAAATAGATGTGAGCACCTCACAAAATGCCGAGCGTTTGATGAGAACGGGGTTTGTGAATGTACAGTACTAAATATGAGTATTGTGGGTGAGTTTTGAGTAGAGAGGTGGATGTTAAAAACTTAGGTTCTTACATAAAACACCGGCTCCTCGATAGTACGACTCCGCTCACCACACCGCTCCGCTCGGAAACCTAGTATGTATAATTAAAGAGTAGTATTAACCGAGGTTATCGAGCGGAGTCGAGATGAGCGAAAGCCGAGAGACCAACCACAAAACATTCAAACATTCAAACTATCAAACAACCAAACACTCAAACTACAAAACCGTGAATCTTTGAATTATTAATCCCCCCTCCCTTAGTGATTGGAAGGGCACCCTGGAAGGATGAAGCTTAGTACAAAGCACTTTTTGGGGCGACCATAGAAGCCACGGAAAAGGGGATTTTGTACTTGGCTTTAGACCGAAGCGTATACTGGAAAGCACGGTGGCACCCCAATGCGTTGGGGGAACAAAGGGCCTAAAAAGACAGCTTAAACTTTTAATTCTGAAATTCGAATATTGCTTTGGTAACGACCTCCGGGAAAGTGATCGTTATAATCGAAATTGAGCCAAACATCTCCCTTTGTATCTAGGAAATAGCGCAAGGGTTTGTTTTTAATTTCTTTGGGAAAGAGCAAATTACGCAAGAGGTAAGCCACGTTTTCCAAATCCTTTTTATCGCCAATTTTAACTTCTGGATAAAGGTGTCCCACCGTTCTGCCATCGTCTAAAAGCACATTCGTTCTCACCAAACGGACCTCTCCTCCTACGGCGCGAATACATGCGGCTATGATGATGGAGTAATCGTCGCAATCTCCTTTAAACTTATCGTTGTAGCTCAACTGTTTGGCTGTATTAGAAGCCTTGGAAAAAAACTCTTCGTAGAGCGGATCATACACGTAAATCCACTTATTTTCTATTTCCTTGAAAACAGAAAAATACTGTATCCATCGCCTGTCTTTACTCAGGGCTTGGTATTCCTGAAAGTGTTTTGTGGCAATGTTTCTGGCAAAGTCGATGAGTTCGGGATTGTTATAATCAATGGCTTCTCGCAGCAGCTCTTCTCGCGTAAAGGGAACTGTTTTATTTACAAATTTAGAAGACTCACTAACCTTTTCGAGGTTGGTGAGCAAACTTTGGTAATCTGCACTAAAGCGTTGGATGGAATACATCCCCGTGATGTGCGCCAAGCCTATGGCCACCACTAAGGTTATACTTATGTAGAGGTAATATTTTTTGAGGCTATAAATAAGGAAATACAACAGAAAAAAGATGAACATAAAAAGTATCAACTGATCGAGTCGAATTCCATTACCTACAGGGAGCTCTAGGGTTGGAATAAGCGGGTAAAAAAACATGAAGACGGGCAAGGTAAAAAAGAAGCTCAAGACAAAAGCCAAAAGGCGTTTCATCCATCTATATTCTCTTTTCTTTTCACCCGTTTCTGAATTCATCTGCTTTAACTGTCAACGTATCTTTAGCAAAAAGCTTGCCTTAACACTTATTAAAATCCCCTCGATTTACAGTAAACCGAATTGTTTAAAGTGATGTGTAAGGTGCTTGCTATTCAAACGCGTCCATTGCGCGTAATCTAGCGGTCCGTAATACGGGTGAATTTGCGTTAGACCTTCTTGCATTGCATAAAGTTCTTCGAAATAAATTAATTCTTCCACCAATTCGTCTAAGGCCAATTCTATTTCTGAATGACGTAAGGCTTCCCCTTCTTTGGCAAAAGGAACTTGAACATCTCTAGCCATTTCTTTATCAGAATCTAAAAAGCGTAACATACCCGGTAATTTCTCATCGGGAATGATTTGATTTTGTGGATTTTTACCTGTTGCAATCTGCACGGCATCGGTAAGGTGTTCTATCATGCGTTGCGCACTCATCTTCCCCCACAAAGGTTTGGTTTCTGGGTCTAGCGTACCCAAATATTTAATTACATTTTCTACAGTTGGTTCTACAAACATTTTAATATTTTTTTCCTACGATTACATTTAAACTCTTAGGCACTACACTCACTGCTATATTGCGTTCTCCCTCAAGTGGTTCACCATCTAGGTGAAAAATTGCAGTTTCCAATTTTAAATTTACATTTTTAATTGAGATAAACTGCGTGTATTTGGAGCCATCTATTGCTCGATTAAAAAAGCGCCACACTAAGGATGGAATAGCGTAAAAAGGAAACTGTTTCAACATAAAAACTTCCAATTCACCATCTTCTACACTTGCTTGGGGAGCAATACAAAATCCATTTCCAAATTGAGAACCATTGGCTACTGTGCACAGCAGTAGGTCATTATAACTTTTACCTGCTATTTCAATTTTACCCGGATGATAATTGAAATACGATTTTACCACTAATTTGATATAACTCCATAATCCTCGCTGATGATATTCATCGAACTTTTGGGCGATAAACGCATCGAAACCAAAACCAGCTACTCCTATGAATGCCTTTCCATTGGCTTGAGCTGTGTCTACCACTTTATAGCGTTCCTCATTAATACATTTCAGCGCCTCTACCAATTGAAGAGGAATTTTTAAGTGACGCGCAAAACCGTTCCCAGAACCACAAGGTAAAATAGCTAAAGTAACGTTTGTACCTATCAATGCCGTACCTATTTCATGTACCGATCCATCACCACCCACCGCACAAACGATGTCAACCCCCTCTTCTACGGCAGCTTTCGTGAGCGCGGTAGCATGTCCTCTATGTTGGGTATAAACGATGCTCGTTTTAAACTTTTGGGCATCTATATACTTTTCAATGTGTCCAGGCAATTTATTCTTCTTGCCTACACCAGAAATTGGATTAATAATGAAGCGTATGCTTTTACTCATCTTCCAACTTCATTTGGTTAGACAAAATATCATTGTTATATACTTGTATACGCGCCTTAATATCTTCTGTCATCTCCTCCACTATTTGCGGATAATACCTTAAAGAATCGTGTCGTGCTAAGGTATCTAATTGATAATTGTAAAGTGCCTTCGCTTCATCTTGACTAAAACTTAGCATGTATCCATTCTTCAGATACATATAGGTTCCTTCTAGGTAATAAAGCGCTTCTGCATTGTTGGTATCTGCATAGCTTTGTCCGAAAGCGTACATTGCCTTATCCTTTGTTAAGACATCCATCAAAGAAGGATAAATATCTATTTGATCCATGATTTGTGGATGAAGTCCCGTACCCAATAACTTTTGGGGATGAAAGAAAACAATGGGAATTTGGTACATTCCTATTCTGTGTTTGTAATAACTAGAACTCCCGGATGGGGTATGATCTGCAACTAAAACAAAAAGGGTATTGTTGTACCAAGTTTCTTTTTGGGCTTGCTCGAAAAATTTGCGCAACGAAATATCTCCATAAGCCACGGAACGTGCAATAGGATATTTAGAGGGAGGTATTTGATCTTCGTAAGCTTCGGGTATGTAATAGGGGTGGTGAGAGGAAAGCGTAAATAATCCTGTGACAAACGGTTGGGATAATTCGCTCATTTTCTTTGCGGCCCAAGGATTAAAAAATTCATCCAATATTCCCCATGTACCATCAAAATGTTCGGGATTAGGGTATTCATTCCTCCCGTAATAATGCTGGAAACCTGCTAAAGAAGAAAACTCATCAAAACGCATAGAACCATTTGTAGCCCCATGATAAAAGGCGGAGCTATACCCTTTCTTGCTTAAAGCTGTAATCAGCGTGGCAATGTTATTATCTCCATAGGGTGAGGAAATGTAAGGGTTATCACTCCAACTGGGTATACCCGCGAAAATAGAAGGCATGGCCTCAATGGATTTTTTCCCATTGGCAAAAGCTTGGTTAAAATAAAGCGACTCTTGCATTAATGAGTCCAAAAACGGCGTGTATTTAGGACCTATCCATTCCTTTCCAAAACTCTCTAAAATAAGTACGACCACATTTGTGTTCTCCGGCAAACTTTGCGCATGCATTAACGGATAGTTGGGAGAAAATTTACGGCTTATTTCATCTTCTGTAAAGTAATTTTTCTTTGTAAATCCTTTCTTTCCATAGGATTTGATCATCGTGAAGGGTGTATTGAGTACCAAGGCTGTTTTCTGCATACTTGTATACTGCGCAGCACTCAAAATACCTGCAGGACGCAAGCCAACTCCTCCTCTTCCTAGAATAATAAGCAAACCTAAGATTGCTACAAAAGAGATACTGTCTTTGGTCCACTCTACCTCCGTTATTTCTCTTTTCCCTATGGTCTTGTTATAGGTAATAATAGAAAGTATCAACAAGAGAATAAAGCACAAAATAAGCAACCAAAAATCTTTAATAAAGGAGAAAACAAGCTGGTTGAAATCATTTCCAGCTCCAAGAATGCTAAATAAATCTACGGTAGATCTTTTAGACGTGAACTTAAAATACTCTACATCCATGAGGTTGAAGGCTAATATTCCGACAACGAGTACTAGGAATAAAAAATACTGGATGATTTTATGGACTAAGGATTCTTTGAACGCCTTTTTCATAGGGAGATTGGTCCACACAAAAAGCGGCAAGGATAAAAGAGATACGGAAATAATATCGAACCATATTCCCACAATGAAATCTTTAAAAACCCACGCCTCGAAACTGGCGTAATTCGCAAAAAAGAAAATAATACGAGTAATGCTCAAAAGAACGAGGGCGATACCGAACATTTGGAAGTATGCTACTACCTGTTTGGGAAGAAATTTGTTCGCCTTCATAAGGGCGAAGATAAGTAAAAAGTCTGCAAGTTAAAACGCCTAAAAACGTTAAATGAACACAAAATGAGTAGATACAAAAAAGGACCAGAAATAAATCTAGTCCTTTTGTTTTTTTTAGTGTTCGTGACAGTGCACTTCGTAGGTTGTACCGTCTA
>NZ_JBVCPV010000152.1:0-7449 GCF_057456495.1 Lishizhenia sp.
CCGATTGGTTTGCATTTGAAAATGATTTTATTAGTTCAATAGTTAGCTTCTTTACGAATCAACCTAGTCCTCACTTTATAGAACTACTTGAGGATTCAGTACTCATAGAATTCACTAGAGAGCAACTTGACAAGTTATCTGCTAAACACCATGACTTTGAGCATTTAATAAGAGTTATAGTCACTAAGACAATGTTGAATCAACAAAAACGATTAGCATCTATCCAATTTCAAACGGCAGAACAGAAATATGAAAACATTTTAGCAATTCACCCTAATATCACAAATAAAATACCGCTTACGCATATTGCTTCCTATTTGGGTATCACTCTTGAAACCCTGAGTAGAATTAGAAACCCAAAGAAACCGAATTTGACATAGATCAAATGAACTACCATGTGCTTTATCGAAATTTGTCAGAAAAAAATGAAACATCTACATTACTTTTCTGGATTGACGATAACACTGTTTATAGGACTACATTTAATCAATCATTTCGCCAGTGTTTTTGGAGCCGAAATTCACATAGAATTGATGAATCATATAAGGCCTGTTTATAGAAATGTATTTGTAGAAACAATACTTTTAATTGCAGTGATTCTTCAAATCATTTCAGGTATAAAACTGATTTTTTCAAAAGATAAATCCGTCTATAACAACTACGTGAGATTACAAATATGGACAGGATTATACTTGGCTTTTTTCCTAATGATTCATGTTGGAGCAGTGTTCGTAGGACGATATATTTTACATCTTGATACAAATTTCTATTTTGGAGTTGCTGGTCTGAATACATTCCCCTTTAATCTATTCTTTATACCGTATTACGGACTTGCAATCATTTCGTTCTTTGGGCACGTTTCTGCGATTCATTATCAGAAAATGAAAAAGGAGATTTTGGGATTATCAATAAGACAACAATCAAAAGTAATTCTGATCATAGGCGTGTTATTAACATTGGTAATTTTTTATGGATTGACAAATGGCTTAACAGGTGTTGAACTCCCAAAAGAGTACAATGTGTTAATTGGAAAATAAAAAACGAACCCACAACATGATTGTCAAAACATTTGGCAGAAAGTGCTAAATTTAAATGTAGTACATTTAATATATGTTGTAATGGTTTTATAGGAAGTTGCTTTGAAATGCTAAACGTTTCATATATCCATCCATAGTACTCAATACAAAAGAAGATAAAATGACCCTTGAGGATTTAGGATATAATTTAGAATTAGAAAACTACAGAAAAGACCAAAATCTGGATGCTTTTGGAGTGGGACGAGTTATCTCAGAACACAAGGAAAGATACGTTGTGAAAACCCCTGAACAAGAATATGAGGGGGAAATAATCGGAAACTTGCGATTCACTGCACATGATAGGTCTGATTTTCCCGCAGTTGGTGACTGGGTTGCTATCTCAGAATATGACGAAAACAAAGTACTGATTCATTCTGTCTACCCAAGAAAAACGATTATTGAAAGACAAGCCGTGGGGAAACAAGGAGAAAAACAAATCATAGCCACAAATATTGATTATGCCTTCATTGTTCAAGCTGTTGACAGGGATTTTAACATTAACAGAATTGAAAGATATTTGACCATTTGTAATACTTCGAACGTAAAACCTATTATCATTCTCACTAAGATTGATTTGATCAGTAATAACAAATTATCAGAGTTGGTAAGTAAAGTTCAAGAAAGGATAAAAGAAGTCCCAATAACCCCTATTAGTAATGCGTCTCAAAAGGGAATTGAAAAACTCACGGAGAGTATTCAAAAAGGTAAAACCTATTGTTTGTTAGGATCATCAGGAGTTGGAAAATCTACCTTATTGAATAACTTATCAGGTAAACAAATGATGAAAACCAATGCGATTAGTACAAGTACGAACAAAGGAAGACATGTTACAACTCACCGTGAATTATTAGTGCTCGAAAAGGGTGGGATTCTAATAGACAATCCAGGAATGAGAGAAGTTGGAATTACAGATTCTAAGGATGGATTAGAAATTACATTCGGGACAATAATTGAATTGTCCAAAGGCTGTAAATTTAAAGATTGTACCCATACCACCGAAGTAGGCTGTGCAGTATTAAAAGCTGTTGAAAATGGCGAATTAGACAAGTCATCCTACGAAAACTTCTTGAAAATGGAACGCGAAAAAGAGCACTTTGAATCAACGGTTGCTGAAAAACGCATGAAAGACAAGGATTTTGGAAAAATGATAAAGAATTACAAAAAAAGTAAATACAAAAAGAACTAAGCAAAACTAACCTAAACGTATTGCCCTTCTAGACACGAGGTATAGTCAAACCGTTGTACTCAATAAAAATATCTAAGAGGAAAATCAATGACACAGCACAGAAAAAGAAATAAAAATTTAGGATTAGCAGAACTCATTGCCATTGCTTTAGGAGGAATGGTGGGTGGTGGAATTTTTACCATCCTTGGAATTTCCGTTTCAATGATTGGCAACTTAACACCTATTGCCATAATCATTGGTGGGTTGATAGCATCCCTTGCTGCCTACTCCTACGTAAAATTAGGATTGTATTATCGAGATGAAGGCGCAACATATTCTTTCTACAAAAGAACCTACCCAAACTCCCATTTTTCAGCATCTGCAATTGGTTGGTTTATCATTTTTGGTTATATAAGTACACTTGCTCTATACGCTTATACTTTTTCTTCTTATGCTATCAGTAGTACTGATTTTGCAGACAATGTTTGGATTCGAAAAATCATCGCTATTGGAGTTATTGGAATATTCACTCTTATCAATATATGGAGTGTTAATGGCATGGGAAAAATTGAAGATTTCATGGTGTATACAAAACTTATTGTGCTTACAATTATTTCGTTTGTATTAATGCAACATGGTAAAACTGACTTTGGAACATTTATGGAAAATATGACTATAGATGCTGAAAATTCAAGTGTTTTTTCAATTCTTATAGTTGCTTCAGTTACATTTGTTGCCTATGAAGGATTTCAGTTGGTAATCAATGCAATTTCTGAGATGACAAATCCTGAAAAGAATATTCCAAGAGCCATATATGCCGCAATAAGTTTAGCAATACTTATATATGTGGTAATTTCTCTAGGAGCATTATTCGCCATTCCAACAGAAGAAATTATAAAAAATAAAGAATATGCACTTGCAGCAGGTGCTGGAAATGTACTGGGAAAACTCGGAACAAACCTTGTTATTCTTGGTGCCATTCTAGCAACAAGTAGTGCAATTAGTGGAACTGTTTTTGGCTCATCAAGACAAATGGCTGTAGTTGCGAAAGATGGTTATTTTCCAAGCTGGTTAGCAATTAGAAAAAATAATAGTCCGCAAAATGCAATTATAGGGATGGCAGCAATGGCAAGTATTCTAATTTTAATTGGCGGTCTTGAATTAATACTTGAATTTGGGAGTATCACATTTCTGTTAGTGTCTCTATTAATGGCAGTGGCCAACTATAAACTCCGAAATAAAACTAATTCTTCTGGGTTTCTGACGGTATCATCAATTTTAGGTTTAGGAATTAGCGGAATACTCATTTTGTATTACGAATTCACAAACAAATGGGAGCAGATGATTGCAATTATTATTTTATATGCAGTTTTAGGATTTGGGGCGTGGATATACGCTAGGAAAAACGATAGAAAAGAAAAAAGAACATAACAAGGTATATAGCGTATTGCACCCTGTAGGATTCTACGAAACAATATACATACCATAGAGCATAGAAAATGAATACGAAAGAATACATATACATCGAAGGAATTGCCAGAGAAAAGGTAATTGAAGCAGTTCAAGCCATGTCCAACCTTTATGCTGATGTTGAATTCTCGAAGGGAATTGAAATATTCGAATCGAACAAAAATCAAAACTCCTTCATCATTAATTTCTCTTTTCGACCCGATTTTGAAAGGTTCAAATACTTTGTGAACTATCTACATTACCCTGAAGTCAAAGACTATAAAGCCCAAGTCAGAGGATTTTGGACAGTTGATCGTGTGGATGGATTGCCTCAGAACCAAACAAATCAAAGAGTCATGCTATACGTCTCAGATATAGATGAGGAGGGAGATAACGTGCATGCAACTTTTCAAGGAGAAACGACTTCATACAAATTGGGATTTGCGGTTGGTGAAGCATACAAGGCTCTCAATAATCTAGAATTAGAATTTGATGAATATAAGATAAACTCGACCGAATTTGATTTAACAAAGACGATTCAACCTAATCCAAGTGTTCAACCTAAACAATCAGGAAAAGGCTGTGTTCTCACACTGGCAATCATTATTATTGCTTCAGGATGGATTGTATTTGGATAAATGAAAACGAACACTCTACAACAACAGCCATAAATAATTGCTCCTTCCCTCCTACTTCTGCAAACATTAGGGAATTTTCAATTTGGGTTTTATTCACTAAATTGAGTTCTCAAACCCGCAACTCCCCATTGCTAAAAGCATAAGAAAGAATGCAAAACTCAAAAACAGCTCTCATAACGGGTGCCACATCAGGGATTGGCTCTGCAATAGCTGAACATTTGGCGCAACAGGGATATTCCTTATATATGCTGGGGCGTTCTCAAGAAAAATTAACAAACACGAAAAACCACCTGCGAAAATTGAATCCGAACGTGAATGTACACCCCATACTTTGTGATTTAGCTTCAAAGTCTTCTACACTTAAAGCTTGCGAAGAGGTGGGTTCAATTGCCGCATCCATTGATATACTTATTTTAAATGCCGGGCTTTGGAATTTTCAATTCAAAGAAACAGAGGATAATATTGAAGAAACCTTACAAGTAAATGTCCTATCACATCTCATGATTTTCGAAAAATTGATACACCTTGTTCCTAAAAACAATCAGTCTAAAGTTTTATTCACAACGTCTGGATTGCATCAGGGTACAATCAATTTTGAGGATCTAGAATTTAGAACAAATTTCTCTGGTTATAAATGCTATCGACAATCTAAACTTGCTGTTCTCATGTTAACTAGATGGTTTTCGCAACAAGATGAATTCAAGGGGATTTCTTTCTACTGTGTACATCCTGGAATGGTAAACACGCAGCTAGGACGTAGCGCCGGATGGTTTTCAAGAAGCATTTTTAAGTTGTTTGGAAAACCTAAACACAAAGGGGCAAAAACCCATATTTTCCTTATTGACCAAGACCCAAAACTATTGACGTCAGGTGAATGCTATGCGAATTGCGCTGTAACACCAACTTCTTCCTACTCCTATGATATGAAGGTTGGTGAAAGACTGTGGAAGGTATTGAAGGAATATTTGAATTAAAAGTGTTTACAAAGCCAGAAATGAGACTAACAAAAAAACAATATCTAATTTTAGCTGTATGTACAACGATCCTGATGACTATCTATGCACAGTTTGTTTTAGGTCACTTCAGCCAATGTTTTAAAACAGAAGAAGGTATTAATTCATTGGGATTATCTTTTGATTATACTACTACGGACGTCTTCGGTTTCTTGGAAAAAAGGTCAAATGAACAGCTAACCTGTTACTTAAGTTTTTTAAGAATCTGGGATGGTATTTTCCCCATCATATATACTTTGATGTACTCGTTCTGGATCATTTATTTCTTTAAACCCAAAACAATTTTATTGTTAGTCCCAATTTTACATATGCTTACAGACTGGACAGAAAATATTTTCGAGTCATTGATTATAAAAGAGTACCTCACCGCTGGTATATTAAATGATGAAATAATATCATTCGGCTCTATCATTACAAGTTTGAAATGGATTTTGTCCATCGGTACTTATTTAATTCTGCTTTATGGAATATTCGTTAAAATGAAAATCATTTTAACAATGCGTAAAACAGGCTGAAAAGATAGTCTAGCTATAATTTTAAATCATTGAATGAATAACGAACAAACAGCAATTCGAACTACTTATTTTAGCATAATTGGAAACATCGGTTTGGCTTTAATTAAAGGACTTGCGGGGTTCTTTGGTAACTCCTACGCCCTCATTGCCGACGCCATAGAATCAACCACAGACATCTTTTCCTAGTTACTCGTTCTTTTCGGTTTAAAATATGCAAAACGACCGGCGGATGAAAATCACCCCTACGGTCATGGAAAAATAGAACCACTTATCACCTTTTTAGTTGTCGCTTTTCTTGTCACCTCGGCAACCATTATTGCCTATGAGAGCATACAAAATATACGAACGCCCCATAAAGTTCCTAAACCGTGGACATTACTCGTACTCGGTGCTATAATCATATGGAAAGAAGTGTCTTTCAGATGGGTGCTCAAAAAAAGTAAAGAAACCAATAGTTCGTCGCTTAAGGCGGACGCCTGGCACCATAGAAGTGATGCGATAACTTCGATAATGGCGTTTGTTGGAATTTCTATTGCATTAATTTTTGGAGAAGGATATGAAACCGCCGATGATTGGGCTGCATTAATCGCTTCGACCCTTATTTTGTACAATAGTTATTTAATTTTCAGACCTGCATTGGGTGAAATTATGGATGAACATCTGTACGATGACTTATTGGATGAAATTCGGAAAGAATCAAAAAAAGTAGAAGGTATAGTTGGAACTGAAAAATGCTTTATTCGAAAAGCTGGAATGAAATACCACGTGGATTTACACGCAATCGTTGACGGTAAAATTTCGGTGAAGGATGGGCACCACATTTCACATCAATTAAAAGACCATTTGAGAAAAGAAATACCAAATTTGGGACATGTATTAATTCACATTGAACCCAACGATTCATGATAATCAGCCCTCAACCTTGGGGATATTACCAGAAATAAAGAACAAAAATTAACTGTACAAAATTTTCAATGAAAATGCTTTACTTGGCTATTGCCATTATGCGCAACTCAATTAAACGATAAAATGAACATAGAACAGTTAGTACAAGGATGGTTCGACAAATGGGAAAAAGGTGATTATTTGAACTTACCCATATCCGAAAACTTTAAACACACCAGTCCATTTGGATCTATTCAGGGAAAACAAGCATATCTTGACTTGGTGAAGGAGAATGAAGAAAAATTCTGTAATCAAACGTTTGAAATCCAAGACTCTATCTATGTGAAAAACAAAGCCTGCGTGCGTTATATCGCAAAACAAGGAGAAGGTTTTTCCTTGGAGGTGAGTGAATGGTATTATGTAAAGGATGGTCTCATTAAAGAAATTGTGTCCTATTACCATATCGGTGAAATTCGTGAAGAACGACAAATCGAAAACTACACTTAAAACGAACGCTAAAGAGATAGATCTTTACTTAATTTTCGGTTATCTCTCACCCTTTTTTGGTGTCTAAAGATGGAATGGAGATATGAATAAGTTGGTAAGCACCTATCATCGCCTCCTCCTGTAATCGTTTGTCTACCAACGATAAAACATCACCATTTCTTTCTATCCCTTTAAAATTATAGTTATTTTTAAGGCTATGCA
>NZ_JBVCPV010000153.1:0-7400 GCF_057456495.1 Lishizhenia sp.
AGTGCTGTACAAGGAATATTAAACGCTCGAATTGTCGAATGATACTTTCATTTACCTGAGGAGTTACATCAACCCTCAAGTAAAGAAAAGGCAGGGTAGAAGTGAGTTGATTTTGACTGTAAAACTGCTTGTAATTAGCGCCGTGTATGTACAAAGCCTTCTGTCCACTCAAAGCTTTTAAGTTAATTTCAAAGCACTGTTTTAAATTAATAATATACCTTTTTTCCTGACCATTTCCGTAATATTGGTGTATGATCAATTCTGAATTTTCTAGGTTGAAATCATAAGCCGCACTGTCTATTAATACTTTTGACCCTTTACTGTCGTAAATGTTAAAGTCGGCAGATTGGGTCAAGCACATTTTGATACTATCAATTAATCTATCGGCTTCTTTTCGTGTAGATCGGTTGGCATCTTTCAGCAAGGGCTTAAGACTTTTCCAATGAAAAGGATCTACAGGGGCATAAATTAATGGAATATCTAGTTGAAAAGCTAAATTGACACCAATGCCATCTTGTTTTATCCAAGTATAAGCAAGGTCTATGTCTTTGCTAAATGGAGAAGATTTTCTGTTACCTGATAAATAGTATCCTTTTACGCGTATGGAATTGCATTCCGCATCTTGAATGAAGTAAAAGGTGTCGACATGAATACGTTCATATTCTTCGAGTTGCGTAGCTTGTTGAGAATAATATATTTCGTCCTGGTACTTCAAAACTTCAGTAGCTTGCGCTACTTGATCTTTGTCTAAACAGACCACATAATTGGCTAATGTCTGCGTTGAAAAAAAGAGTAAAAGAAGTGTTGCTAATGTTTTTAATTGCATCATATAAATTGAGAACTATAATGTATACGCAGGCGCAATTTATATGGATTTTTTTAGAAGTGAAAATTAATTTTGGAGGAGTACATTCACTTTTATTGGAGCTTCTATGTACTCCTTCCAATGTGTTATGAAAGTTTACTTAAAGCTTGTCCGTTGAAGGTAATACCTTCCCAGTCATACTTCATGAAATTCCTTATGTTTTGATGTCCTTCACCATTTGGATCGTTTAGAACTTCTTCAAAGTAAAATTTTCCAAAACAAGCCAAAGTTTCTTCTTTTGTAAGATCGTTTAGTTTTCCAAAAGCAAATATTTTACACGATCCGTTATTTTGCCCGGCTTCATTTTTTAGAGAACCATTTGTAAAAGCGGTAGGAGTGAAGGCGTAATTTTCTTCTATCACTGAAATCGTTTCCTCAAAGCTTACGTCTGATGGAGTGCTCTTAAGTTTTTTTATTAATTCTGAGATGCTCATTTCTATTTTTTTTACGATGATAATTAAAAAATAGAAAAGTCGTAGTTCTGGGTTATGCAGGATGATTGAAATAAAGGATTTACTACTGAATTATCTCATGAACCAAGAATATTTCACACTTACAGTACTCTCTCTTTTATAATGTTTAGGTAATCGGGATGTTGACTTATTCCATTATGTCCTTGATTCAACAAAGGGTAGGTGTGAACGGTTTTACTTTCTTTTTGAAGTTTTTCTGTATGAGAAAAAGGAATGACCCTATCCTCTTTTCCGTGAAAAATATGAATAGGTAAATCACAGTTTTGAAGGTATTTATTGGTGGTAAAAGGATACTTCACCAGAAAGCCAGGAAATATTTTTGTTTTTTCAAGACTTAAGGTTTTCATGTTATAATAAGGAGCGTGAAGTACCAATTGTCGGGGAGAGTTATCAGAGGCAATTCTAGCAGCAATTGCTGTACCCAAGGAATAACCCATTACCGTAATTTTTTTTTCTTCATACTTGTTTTTAATCCAATTGTAAAACGTTTGATTATCATCAAAGAGCTGTTGTTGACTATTGATGTTCCCCTTACTTTTTCCAAATCCTCTATAATCTGGCATGAATACATCGTACCCCAAATTTACATACTGCATTGCTTCATTACCCCAAGAGGATAAAGAACCGGCATTTCCATGTAAGTAAAATATAATTCCTTTTGGGTTGGGAACCGTAAAATGTAGGGCATGTGTCAGAATTCCATCTGCTTGTTCTATCCAAACTTCTGAAAACGTGTTGGAAAAATTATAGGTATGTTGATCGCTATCTTTTTTGGGGTGAAATAAAAATTTCTCCTGAGCTATGAATATAAAGAAACATCCTGCCAGGTAAATACCAGCAGACCATTTTAACAGGTTTAGGAACTTCTTCATCTTCTCGTTTATAATTTACCCTACAGGCGTAATAAGCATCATGAATAATGCATTCTTAAAACGGGGAAATACCCCAAGGGTTGTTGTAAAAGGGTGGTGGTAGTTAAAGTCGAGGCTAAAATACTAAAAAAAGTGTTTTAAATACAACGGAAAAAATGAATATAAAGCTCTTGTTCATAATTAGTTAAAGACTGTTTTTAACTAAAAAAAAACGGTCAATCTTAATTGATTGACCGTTACTATGCTTAAGCTTTAACTTTAAATTCTGATGTTTTGTGGAAGGTAATGTCTGGATAATCTCTTTCCGCCATTTGCAAGAGGAAAGGTGTTTCCGCTAAGAATACCAGGTTACCGTCTTTATCTTCTGCAATATTACCTGTTTTCGCTCTTGTGAAATCTTTTAATTTATCTTCATCCTCAGAGGTAATCCAACAAGCGGTATGGTAATTTTTTGGAGTAAATGAACATTTCGCCCCATACTCATTGATTAACCTGTGTAAGATTACGTCAAACTGAAGCTGTCCTACAGTACCCACAATTTTTCGATTACCCGGCTGTTGAATAAATAATTGAGCAACACCTTCATCCATCAATTGTTTAATACCCTTATCCAGCTGTTTCGACTTCATAGGGTCTAAGTTTTGTAATTCTTGGAAAATTTCTGGAGCGAATGAAGGAATACCAATGAAGTTCATTTTCTCACCTTCTGTTAATGTATCTCCAATTTTAAAGTTTCCTGAATCGTATAAACCAACCACATCTCCAGGGAATGCTTCTTCAACCACTGATTTATCTTGGGCCATAAAAGAAGTTGGGTTAGGGAATTTTAATTTCTTTCCTAATCGAATGTGCTGGTAGAACGTATTGCGTTCAAATTTACCAGAAACGATACGTAAAAAGGCAATTCTATCTCTGTGTTTAGGATCAAGGTTGGCGTGTATTTTAAATACGAAACCTGAGAATTTGTTATCGTTAGGCTCTACTTTCTTAACGTCTGTTTCTCTTCCTCGTGGCGAAGGCGAAATTCTAACAAAGGCATCCAACAATTCTTTAACACCAAAGTTGTTCACAGCAGATCCAAAGAATACAGGAGCAACTTCTCCAGAAAGGTAAGTCTCTGGGTCAAATTCATCGTATACACCATTTATTAAGTCCAATTCAGAACGCAATTCCTCTGCCGGTTCTTCACCAATCAATTCATCCAATTCTGGATTGTCTAAATCGTTGAATGAAACCACCTCTTCTGAAATCTTTGTTTTGTTGGCAGAGAAAAGATTCAAGTTCTCGTCATAGATGTTATATACACCTTTAAAACGGTCTCCCATTCCTATAGGCCATGCTAAAGGTCTTACTTTAATATCAAGCTTGCTTTCAATTTCATCTAATAAATCAAAAGGATCCTTACCCTCACGGTCCATCTTGTTGATGAACACAATTACTGGAGTATTACGCATTCTACATACCTCCATTAACTTCTCAGTTTGCGCCTCTACACCGTTGGCACAGTCGATAACTAAGATAACGCTATCCACTGCAGTTAACGTTCGGTAGGTGTCTTCTGCGAAGTCTTTGTGACCAGGAGTATCAAGAATGTTAATTTGTTTACCGTTGTATTTGAAAGCCATTACAGAGGTTGCCACAGAGATACCTCTTTGCTTTTCAATTTCCATGAAGTCGGACGTAGCCGTTTTCTTGATTTTATTGTTTTTTACCGCACCGGCTGTTTGAATGGCTCCTCCGAAAAGAAGAAGTTTTTCTGTAAGTGTTGTTTTACCGGCATCGGGGTGAGAAATAATTCCAAAAGTTCTTCTTTTTTCTATTTCCGTTTGGTGCTTCATGTGTATTTCAATTTGTAATCTTTAAACAGAGTACTGTTTATTCAAAATTTTGCTTTCCAATCCAATTGACCATTTCAAGCCTTGTTATTGTTGCAATCTTCTCTTCTTAAGAAGCTTAGGAAGGCAAGATAGATTTTTATCTTAGTTCCTAAAATTCCTTAAAAGACTGCAAAGGTACTTAGATTTTATCTATTTTCGCTCGCTGTGGAGAGAAAAGACAGCTTTTTAAAAGGGATGCTTGTTTTGTGTTTGCTACTTATAGCTAACGCAAATTTATGGGCCGAAGAGGGAGAGAAAAAGAATGCACCAGATTCTACATCATTAACACTGGAAGAACGTTGGAAAGAAACGGCGTTAGAGCGTTACCAATGTTTAGCTGATACCAATTTGAATTTTGAAGCTTTTGAATTGGCATATCGCGGTTACACCAAACTTATTTTAAGCGGAGAATTAACTAAAAGTAAATATTTAACGGTAGTTGATTTTTCATTGTCTTCATCTGAAAAACGCATGTATGTAATCGATATGGAAAAAGACTCCATTGCTTATAATACCTACTGTGCCCACGGTAGAAACTCTGGAGGCGAGTATGCAAGAAAATTCTCGAATACGAGCGGAAGTCATATGAGCAGTTTAGGATTTTATCTTACCTCGAATACTTACTCTGGTAAGTTTGATTTAGCATTGCGTTTGGAAGGGTTGGAGAGAACCAACTCAAAAGCTCGCAGCAGAGGAGTGGTGATGCACGGAGCAAAGTATGCCAACGCTAATTTTTTAGAGCGTCATGGTAGACTGGGTAGAAGTTATGGTTGTCCAGCAATCCCAACAGATATGGCAGAACCTGTTATCAATACGATTAAAGGTGGGAGCTGCTTTTTTATCTATCATCCAAGTAACTACTACTTAAGTCAATCTAAAATTCTAAAAGACTATAGCTTCCTTTTAAATGAGGGGTAGAAAATAATAAGCGTAAAAAAGGCGAAGAGATCATCTTCGCCTTTTTTATGTGTTGTTCTGAATTATTTAATACGTAAATTCAATAACTTTTCTTCACCGATAAATCCTTCTAGTGTGTCACCAATCTGAACTGGACCAACCCCTTCAGGAGTACCCGTGAAAATTAAATCACCAATTTTAAGTGTCATGAATTGCGATAAGTAAGCGATGATTTTATCTATGGAAAAGATCATATCATTGATGTTACCATGTTGTACTTCTTCACCATTCTTTAAAAGTTTGAACTCTAGATTATCCATGTCCAAATCTTTTTTCTTTAAGAATTTAGGTCCAATAGGAGCACTGTGTTCGAAGCTTTTGGCAATTTCCCAAGGCAAGCCATTTTCCTTGCATTTTTTTTGTAAATCTCGGGCTGTAAAATCAATACCAAAACCAATTTCATCATAGTACTCGTGCGCATAACGTTCCGCTATGTTTTTTCCAAGCTTTTTGATTTTAATCACCAATTCGCCCTCATAGTGCAAATCTTTGGTAAAGTCTGGAATGAAGAAAGGATTGTTTTTAGGAAGGATAGCTGTATCTGGCTTCATAAAAAACACAGGTTCCGTAGGTAATGGAGAGTTCATCTCCTTAGCGTGTTTGGCGTAGTTTCTTCCTATACAAATGATTTTCATACCGAATTATTTTCCAAATTTATTTTTTAAAGCATCTAGCTTGGCATTAAGGCGTTGCTCTTCTTTTTGCTTATTGATTTCTTTTTGTTCTTCTCTGTTTTTCTTAATGCGTTCCATTTCCTCTTTTAAAACTTGTTTGGTATAAAGAGGGAAGTCAGAGTTTAAGAACCAACCGTAGTAACCAGGTTCGGTGTTAGCGACAAATTCAACGGTTTTATTCTTGTGTTTACCGAAATTATAAATGATTTCACCTTCCTTGTTTTTAGCAATTCTTCCGGCAAAATCAACAACTTCATTGTTTCCTTGTTTAGAGAAAGTAGAAAGGAATTTTATATCATTTTCTAAGTTCTCGTAGCGTGCTACCTGCGCTTTCAATACTTCGTAAGTAGCAATAACATCCGCTTCTGCACTGTGAGCATTGGTTAAATCTTTATCACAGTAAAACTTATAGGCTGCCACTAAAGTTCGTTGTTCCATTTTGTGAAAGATGTTTTGTACATCTACAAATCGTCTATCGTGCATGTCAAATTTGTATTCGGCACGCAAGAATTCTTCCATCAAAACAGGTATGTCAAATTTATTAGAATTAAATCCAGCTAAATCGGCATTACCAATGAATTCAGCTACCTCAGGGGCTAGTTCTTTGAACGTCTTCTCATTTTCAATATCAGCTTGATAGATTCCGTGAATTTCACTGGTCTCCTTTGGGATGTCCATTTCTGGGTTAACACGCTTCGTAAAGGTATTTTCATCACCGTTGGGCTCTACTTTTAAGATAGAAATTTCAACAATTCTATCTTTGGTAACGTTAGTTCCCGTTGTTTCTAAATCAAATATTGCGAGTGGACGCTCTAAGTTTAATTTCATAATTCAATAAAAAAGGGTACGATTACTTTCATACCCTTTACAAAATTAGGAATTTTTCTAAGTGACTACTGGAACTGTACTAAAAACTTTGGCTTATTTTTTTTGATAAATGTAAGCGTTGGTTTTCTCTTCGTACTTATAGTTTGCAATGAAGTTCTTTGCTTCTTGTTCGGTTTTAAAGTTCGCTATACTGATTAAGAAATTACCTCTTTCGTCTTCAATTATTTGAGCCTGTGGGTTGTTTTTATACCTATTAGAAACAATTACTTCTTCAGCAAATTGACGATCATTATAGGTGTAAACAATTACATGATAGTTTAATCTAGTTTTAGTTTGAACCTCCTTCTTTTCTACTTCAATTTGTTTTGTAGGAATAACAACATTTAAGGCTTCGAGTTTTTTGTCCATGGACTCGTACTTTGTGGTACTTTCACAGTTAATAGCTTCCGTTTGTAAGCTTACGAATTGATAAGGAGCATATTTCTCTAAGTTTCTTAAATCGGAACGACTGTATATTGGTCCTTGTACTTTTGCCGACTCAATGTGTATTTCAACTTTACGGGCTATTATATATTCTTTTAAGTTTTCCCTCAAATAATCTTCTACCTTTTGAGCTCTAATTTTAGCCAGGTTCGCATTGTTTTTGTAAGACCTAGTAGGAACATAAGATGCCGAAGCATTAATGTTAATGCGTATAGAAGACCTACCCATTTCCAATTGCGCTTTTACACTATCTATAAAAGCAGTTAATGCTGTGTTGCTTTGATCTAATCCATTGTTATTGTAATAGTAATTGTGATTGAAATACAATCCACAATAACTTTCATCTGTTGAAGGTTCATTTACAACAAGGG
>NZ_JBVCPV010000154.1:0-7383 GCF_057456495.1 Lishizhenia sp.
AACGACTCCAGGAATAGCGGAGAATTCGTGATCTACGCCTTCTATACGAATAGAAGTGATTGCATAACCTTCTAATGAAGATAAAAGCACTCTTCTTAAAGCGTTACCAACGGTTAATCCATATCCAGGTTCCAAAGGGCGAAATTCAAATTTCCCTTCGAAATCGGTTGAATCAATCATTATAACTTTATCGGGCTTCTGAAAATTTAGTATTGCCATATTACGACTTCTGTGAATTATTATTTCGAATATAATTCGACGATGAATTGTTCATTTATGTTTTCCGGAATCTGAATACGTCCGGGTACTGAAACAAAAGTACCTTGTTTTGTTTCGTTATTCCAGGTAATCCATTCGTATACACTGCTAGAATTAGCTAGTGAATCCTGGATAGCCTGTAAAGATTTTGATTTTTCACGAACACCTACAACATCACCCGCTTTCAATTGGTAAGAAGGTATGTTTACCAAATCTCCGTTTACCGTAATGTGTCTGTGAGATACAAATTGTCTTGCTGCTCTTCTAGAAGGGGCAATACCCATTCTAAATACTACGTTATCAAGACGTGATTCACAAAGTTGAAGTAAAACCTCACCAGTAATCCCCTGCGCTCTAGTAGCTTTTTTAAACATATTACTAAACTGACGCTCAAGGATACCGTAAGTATACTTTGCTTTTTGCTTTTCCATTAACTGGATAGCATATTCAGATTTTTTACCGCGACGACGGTTGTTACCGTGTTGTCCCGGAGGATAATTTCTTTTTTCGAAAGACTTATCGTCTCCAAAAATAGCTTCTCCGAACTTTCGGGCTATTTTAGTCTTTGGACCAGTATATCTTGCCATTAACTTTGAATTTAGAAGAAAGGGATTATGAATTAAGGTCTCTGTCCTTCGATAATCTTAACTCCTCTCTTATTTATTTATACTTATTATTAAACTCTACGTCTCTTAGGAGGACGACATCCGTTGTGTGGTAGTGGAGTAACATCAATAATTTCAGTTACTTCAATCCCGTTGTTATGAAGCGAACGAATAGCAGATTCTCTACCATTCCCCGGCCCTTTAACGTAAACTTTAACTTTGCGCAAACCAGCTTCGTGAGCTACTTTAGACGCGTCTTCTGCAGCTAACTGGGCAGCATAAGGAGTATTCTTTTTAGAACCTCTAAAACCCATTTTTCCTGCAGATGACCAAGCAATAACGTCACCCTTTTTATTAGTAAGGGAAACAATAATGTTATTGAAAGAAGCCGTAACGTGCGCTTGCCCTACGGACTCAACGGTTACTTTACGCTTTTTTTGAACTGTCTTCTTTGCCATATTAATTACTATTTAGTCGCTTTCTTCTTGTTAGCAACTGTTTTTCTTCTACCTTTTCTGGTTCTTGAGTTATTTTTGGTTCTCTGCCCTCTAAGTGGTAAACCACTTCTGTGACGAATACCTCTATAGCATCCAATATCCATTAGACGCTTAATACTCATTTGAACTTCTGTACGTAATTCTCCTTCGATTGTAAATTCACCAACAGCTTCACGAATACGACCAATTTCTTCATCGTCCCAATCTGAAACTTTTTTGCTTTCATCTACTTTGGCCTGGCTAAGGATCTTTTGAGCCCTGCTTTTACCAATTCCGAAGATATAGGTCAATGCTATAACTCCTCGCTTTTGTTTAGGTATATCTACCCCTGCAATTCTTGCCATAATTAGCCTTGTCTTTGTTTAAATCTAGGATTCTTTTTGTTAATTACGTAAAGGCGCCCTTTTCTGCGAACTATCTTACAGTCGGCACTTCTTTTCTTTACTGATGCTCTAACTTTCATCTCTTTAGTTTTTTACAATTCACTGATCTTGAAATATGCTCAAAATCAGGATTTCAGCATTCATAAATTTTTCAGGTTGCAAAAGTACTGAAAATTTTACAAATAGCTCAAATTACTTTTAGTATCTGTATGTTATACGAGCCTTACTTAGATCGTAAGGGCTCATTTCCAGTTTTACTTTATCTCCAGGCAACAATTTAATGTAGTGCATACGCATTTTCCCAGAGATGTGAGCTGTCACAACGTGACCATTTTCCAATTCTACACGGAACATTGCATTAGATAATGCTTCTATAATTGTTCCGTCTTGTTCTATTGCCGGTTGTTTTGCCATAATTAAGCTACTGCTTTTCTGTTTTTACCTGTTTTCATTAATCCGTCGTAATGTCTATTCAGCAAGTAAGAGTTTACTTGTTGCATAGTATCTATTGCAACTCCAACCATAATTAAAAGCGAGGTTCCTCCAAAAAACAATGCCCATCCTTGTTGCACACCTAAGAGTTGCACCACAATCGCTGGGAACACAGCAATAAGTGCAAGGAAAATAGATCCTGGCAAGGTAATTTGAGACATAATTCTATCTAAAAACTCAGCGGTTTCAGTTCCGGGACGAATGCCTGGAATAAATCCTCCACTTCGTTTTAGATCATCAGCCATTTTGTTGGTAGGTACAGTAATCGCGGTATAGAAGTAGGTAAACACAATAATTAAAAGTGCAAATACTACATTATACCAAAATCCGAATATATCGCTAAAAGCCGCGGTAACCCCTTGTGCAGCATCAGAATCTGATAATCCTGCCACAGCAGCCGGGATAAACATAATAGCTTGAGCAAATATAATTGGCATTACACCTGAAGCATTAAGCTTAAGTGGAATGTACTGTCTAGATCCAAATACGTTTTTCTCGTAACCCCCAGAGGCGGTTCTTCTGGCATATTGCACCGGGATTTGACGCACGGCCATAACCAACATTACCGAAGCAAGAATAATAGCGAACCAAATTACCAATTCAATAAGAATCATAATAAGGCCTCCATTAGATTCAAATACTCTGGAAGCAAATTCCTGAATAAATGCCTGTGGCAAGGTAGCAATAATACCAACCATAATTAATAGCGAAATACCATTACCAATACCTTTATCGGTTATCTTTTCACCCAGCCACATTGCAAAAATGGTTCCTGTAGTAAGGATAACCACTGCTGAAGCCACAAATGTCACAGTGTCACCTAATAAAAAGGCTTGCTGCGGAAGTGTAGCAAAAAGGTTATAGATATAACCAGGTCCCTGCACCAGGGTAATTGCAATTGTTAACCAACGAGTGATTTGATTGATCTTACGCCTACCGCTCTCTCCTTCTTTTTGAAGTTTTTGCAGGTAAGGTATCGCAATACCCATAAGCTGCACCACAATCGAAGCCGAGATATATGGCATAATTCCCAATGCAAAAACAGAAGCATTAGAAAAAGCTCCTCCTGTAAATGCATTTAGGAGGCCTAAAAGGCCACCATCGGTTTGACTAGCAAGATTAGTTAATTGCGAGGCATCTATTCCGGGAAGCACAACTTGCGCTCCAAAACGATAGACCAACAATAGACCGAGGGTAACTAAAATTCTATTTTTTAGTTCCTCGATCTTCCAAATATTTTTAATAGTATTGATGAATTTCATTTGGCTATCTATTATAAAGTAACAACTTCACCTCCAGCAGCTTCTATAGCTTCTTTTGCTGAGGCAGTAAATTTATGAACAGATATTTTCAACTTTGCCTTTAATTCACCTCTACCTAATATCTTAACTGGTTCGTTTTTACTTACAAGACCATTAGCGATCAAAGTATCAACATCTACAGTATCTTTAATTTTACCTTCATCAACCAAACGTTGCAAAGTATCAAGATTTACACCTTGATAAGCTACACGATTTCTGTTAGTGAAACCAAATTTTGGAACACGGCGTTGAAGTGGCATCTGCCCACCTTCAAAACCTATCTTCTTGGAGTAACCAGAACGAGACTTAGCCCCTTTGTGACCACGAGTGGCAGTACCACCTTTTCCTGATCCTTCTCCACGGCCAACACGCTTGTTGTTACTCTTAACTGAACCTTTTGCAGGTTTTAAGTTATTTAATTCCATGTGAATTTATTATTTTGTTTCTTCTACAGAAACTAAATGTTTAACTTTATTTACCATACCAAGGATGTTTGGCGTATCGTTATGCTCTACCGTCTGGCCAATTTTCTTAAGACCAAGAGACTCTAAAACCAATTTCTGGTTTTTAGATCGGTTAATAGCACTTTTTACTTTTGTAACTTTTATCTTTCCCATCGTTCTCCTTGATTTATCCTTTAAAAACCTTTTCTAATGAAATACCACGTTGTTTAGCAACAGTATCAGCACTTCTTAATTGAAGTAGTGCATCAAAAGTAGCTTTCACTACGTTGTGTGGGTTTGAAGACCCCTGGTTTTTAGAAAGTACGTCGTGTACACCAACAGATTCCAGTACGGCACGAATTGCACCACCGGCAATAATCCCGGTACCAGTTGCAGCAGGTAGCAAAAGAACTCTTGCACCACCATACTTACCTTTCTGTTCGTGAGGAAGGCTTCCTTTATGCAAAGGAATACGCACTAAATTCTTTTTTGCATCTTCCACAGCTTTAGAGATAGCGTCAGCAACTTCTTTAGATTTCCCTAAACCTTGCCCTACAACACCATTCTCATCTCCTACTACTACGATAGCAGAAAATCCAAAAGCTCTACCACCTTTGGTTACTTTGGTCACACGCTGTACTCCTACCAAACGGTCTTTTAATTCAAGTCCGCCCGGTTTTACATGTTCTACGTTTTTATAATCTTGATACATAATTTTCTAGAATTTTAGTCCTCCTTCTCGAGCACCTTCTGCTAATGATTTAACTCTTCCGTGATACAGGTAACCACTTCTATCAAAAGAAATAGTTTCTACACCGGCCTTTAAAGCTTTTTCAGCAAGGGCTTTACCAACCAATTCTGCTTGCTTGGATTTATTTCCTTCTGCTGTTACACCTTTATCTCTCGAAGAGGCTGCAGCCAGGGTTTTTCCTTCTACATCATCTATAATTTGAGCATAAATTTCTTTATTACTTCTAAATACAGATAATCTTGGACGGCTAGCGGTACCCGTAATTGACTTACGAACACGCTTTCTTATCTTATTTCGTCTATCTTGTTTTGAAACTGCCATATCTAAACTTTATTAAGCTGATTTACCTGCTTTTCTACGTAATTGTTCTCCAACATACTTAATACCTTTTCCTTTGTAAGGCTCTGGAGCTCTGAAGGAACGTATTTTAGCAGCTATTTGGCCCACAAGTTGCTTGTCATAAGAAGTCAATTTCACAACAGGATTCTTACCTTTTTCTGAAATTGTTTCCACCTGAACTTCCGGTGCCAAATCTATTACAATATTATGGGAAAACCCAACGGCCAAATCTAATTTTTGTCCCTGGTTAGTTGCTCTATATCCAACTCCTACCAGTTCCAATGATTTAGTGTATCCGTTAGAAACTCCTTCAATCATATTGTTTATCAAAGCACGGTATAAACCGTGTTTTGCTTTTTGATCACTTTTCTCTGAAGAACGTTCAAAAGTAATTACGCCATCTTCAATTTTCACATCAATGTCGCTAACTTCCTGCTTAAGTTCTCCTAATTTTCCTTTTACCGTTACAATATTACCTTTAAGGTCTACAGTTACACCTTCAGGAATTGTAATTGGGCTTTTACCTATTCTTGACATTTCTTTAGTCTTTTAAGTATTAGTAAACGTAACACAATACTTCACCACCAACTTTCTCGGCTTTAGCTTGCTTCCCGGTCATTACACCGTGAGAAGTAGAAACTATAGCGATACCAAGACCATTAAGGATACGTGGCAATTCATTAGCGCCGGCATACTTACGTAAACCAGGTTTACTTATTCTTTGAATATCTTTAATTACAGGTTCTTTAGTGATTTTATCATACTTAAGGGCAATTTTAATTGTCCCCTGAGCAGTAGCATCATCAAACTTGTAACTAAGAATATATCCCTGATCGAATAATATTTTTGTTATCTCCCTTTTAAGGTTAGAAGCTGGTATCTCTACCACCCTGTGGTTTGCGGCCACAGCGTTCCTAACTCTTGTCAAATAATCTGCAATAGGATCTGTATTCATCTATAATAATTTGCGGATGTGGTTTTCTAACCGACTATCGGTAGAACCTGCAACCAATTTATAATTTTACCAACTAGCTTTTCTAACTCCAGGAATTAATCCTTTGTTAGCCATTTCTCTAAACATTACACGAGAAAGACCAAACTGTCTCATGTATCCTTTTGGCCTACCAGTTAGTTTACAACGGTTATGCAAACGTACAGGAGAAGAATTTTTTGGTAATTTTTGTAGTGCTTCCCAATCGCCAGCTTCTTTCAAAGCTTCACGTTTTTCAGCATACTTCTTTACCATTTTTTGTCTCTTCACCTCACGGGCTTTCATTGATTCTTTAGCCATAATTAATTCTTTTTAAAAGGTAATCCTAGTTCGGTTAACAATGATTTAGCTTCCTTATCGGTTTTGGCAGTGGTTACAAAGGTAATATCCATACCATTGATACGGTTTACTTTATCAATATCGATCTCTGGAAAGATGATTTGTTCAGTAACACCTAAATTGTAATTTCCTCTACCATCAAAACCATTAGCTTTAATCCCGTTAAAATCACGAACACGTGGAAGTGCTGATGTGATTAAACGATCTAGAAATTCGTACATTCTATATCCTCGCAAAGTAACTTTTGCCCCAATTGGCATTCCTTTACGAAGCTTGAATGAAGCAACATCCTTTTTAGAAATGGTTTGCACCGCTTTTTGACCTGTAATTGTTGTAAGTTCATCTACAGCATGGTCAATTAGCTTTTTATCTGCTACAGCTGCACCAACGCCACGGCTCAAAACTATTTTTTCAAGTTTTGGGATCTCCATTACGTTAGCATAGCTAAATTCTTCTTTTAATGCAGGCTTAATTCGCTCTGCATATTCTGCTCTAAGTCTTGGTACGTATGCCATAACTAAATTACTTCATTAGATTTTTTGGAAAATCTTACTTTCTTTCCATCCTCTTCTTTATATCCAACTCTGGTAGTATTACCATCTTTGTCTAACAAAGAAAGGTTAGAAATATGAATAGGAGCTTCTTTCTTTACAATACCACCTTGTGGGTTAGATGCACTTGGCTTCTCATGTTTTGAGATAGTGTTCACACCTTCCACGATGGCTTTATTCTTTTCTATGAGTACTTTTTGAACTTTGCCTTCCTGACCTTTGTGGTCTCCAGCAATAACTCTAACAGTATCTCCAGATTTTATCTTAAGCTTTCTCATCTTTTTAATGTATTAAAGCACTTCTGGTGCCAATGATACAATTTTCATGAATTGCTTATCACGAAGTTCTCTCGCAACCGGTCCAAATACACGAGTTCCGCGCATTTCTCCAGTAGGGTTTAGCAATACACAAGCATTATCATCAAAACGGATAT
>NZ_JBVCPV010000155.1:0-7377 GCF_057456495.1 Lishizhenia sp.
AAGAATCGCGTCTAATTTAGATGCCAATTGTGCTTTAGGAACTGCTCCTACAGACTTATCAGCAACTTCACCATTCTTGATGAATAAGATTGTTGGAATGTTTCTTACTCCAAACTTAGCAGAAATTCCAGGGTTTTGGTCAACATTTACCTTTCCAATCACTGCTTTCCCGTCGTACTCTCCATGCATCTCATCAACGATAGGTCCAACCATTCTACAAGGTCCACACCATTCAGCCCAAAAATCAACCATAACTGGTTTATCTGAGTTCATTACTACTTCGTCAAAGTTAGCATCTGTAATTTCTACTGCCATTTCTATTTATTTAATGTTTATAATTCCTTATCCGAGGATAAATTTAACGTTTCAGTTCTATCAGACAAATATTTTACCAATTAAATTCTACTGACAGCTTGGCATGCTAAAAACACCTCAATTTTACTCTTTAGACGGCAAAGGTCTGAATTCCATACAGGAAATTATGTATCCTAGGTTACTTATTTATTTTATCCAATTGTTTCTGACTAATTAAAGCCACCCAAAGACTTATTTCTTTCTCATCCATACGCGACCAAACAGGTCGTATAACCCCATCATATACAGCTATATTGGTATAATCTCCAAAGAAAACCTTGTCATCCGGAACAAAAGAGGAAGAACTGACTTTGTAATCTGTAAAACTGTCGCCATTGTCTTTGCTCACACTTAAATATACATCGGTTGCATTACCTTCGGTTGAACGTCTATCGTAATAAACCACATACAAATACCCTGTAATTGGATCTATGCTTAACCATGTAAAAAACTGATGACGTTTACTTTCATCTTGGTTCACTTTAATAGGATCAGACCATGTTTCCCCACTGTCACTTGATTTCGAGATCCAAATATCGGTGTCCCCTGTCCCGTTGCGTTGATCGGCCCAATTCAAAAACAAATCACCGGTTTTAGGGTTGCATCTCAAAATTGGCAATCCGTTTGCGCGATAAATCCCAGGAATAGTAAGTGTCCAACCTTCAACTTGTTGCGCTACATCTATTTCTTTTTCGAGCCATGTCTCTCCTCCATCGGTTGACTTGGTAAAAACCAAACCATTAGGTCCTGTCCAGGCTACGTATATAGTTCCATCAGGTCCTACAGCTGGCACAGCACCCTCCACTGTATTATCGTCGTCTAAACAATCACCACCTCTTTGAGAAATACGCTTTGGTGCTGACCATGTCTCACCTTGATCGGAAGATTTGGCAAACATAATGTGAGAGCTGTCTCCCGGTTTTTCAGAAAGATAAGCATCAAACTGTGTCCAAGTAAGATACAACTCGCCATTTAACGAATTCTCTGTCACCCAATGTTTGTCTTGCACTTTAACACCTTCTGGAGCGGTGTAAGAACCTTGATTAAAATCACCCTCTATTGTTGAAGAACTTTGACAGACAATGCGATCGAGGTGATGTCCGAATGTTTTAGGACTTGCCAAATGAAAATAATAGTACCTCCCCTTTTGATCTATGTGCATCACGGGGTCTCCATTCACACCATATTTAGAACGCAATGTTTTAGACTTCCATTTCCTCCCTCCATTCGTAGAGTAATAATAATCATCCATCACAGTTCCGGCTATCATCTCTTTAGGTTTTAAAGGATTGATAGCAATACTTGGCTCTACTTGAGCATAGCTATAGGTTGCACTATCTGGTTTAGGAATTTGCACTTCTTTAAAGTGCTGACTTAAGCCAAAAAAAGGGATACTTAAACATATCCCTCTAAAAAATAAATTCATCATACTTTTTAATTATTGTAATCTCAACCAGTATCTCGCCAATGAGTTTTCTGCAGTATCCAATACAAATTCGTATCTATCTTGCTTGTGCTCTCCCATTTTTGCTTCTAACACACGTAACACGTCATCTCTAGAAACGATTAAGGTAAAGCTATCTCCAGGAGCCATCGTTCCTAAGAAAGATGAAAACTTCGCTGCGTCCATTCGGTAACCATTAATAGAAAGGATTTCGTCATTAACGCTCAAACCAGCATCTTCTGCTGCAGAGTTAGCTCTGATTCTTCTCACCATTAACTTACCATCTTGCTCACTTACTGAACTTCCGAAAGAAGGAGTTGTTGTACTCGCATCTTTCACTTCTAATCCGATTTTAGACAAATACTTGTTGTACGGAATTGTTTCTACACCGTACACGAAATCACGGAAGAATTCATTTAAATCCATATCTAAAAAGTCTTCTAGCTCAGCTTGGAATTCATCTTCGCTAAATCCACGGTTTAACTTCTTGTAGAATTTGTTGTACAACACTTGCATAAAATCATCCAAAGACTTTTCACCTTGGTACTTGTCAATAATCATCGCATCAATCACCAACGCCAACAAGTTTCCTTTTGAATAGTATGAAATTGTAGTGTTTGCTGAATTTTCGTTTGGTCGGTACGATTTTATCCATGCATCAAAAGAAGCGTGGGCAACTGGTTGCACTTTATTCCCTTCAGATCCTTCCACGTAATTCAAGGTACTTTTTAATCTACCTAAGTACTGTTGTTCACTGTAAAAACCAGCTCTACGTAAAATCAACTCATCGTAGTAAGAAGTAAATCCTTCCATCACCCACAATAAAGAAGTGTAATTCTCTTCGTTGTAATTAAAAGGTCCTAAAGCATCGGGTCGGATACGCTTTACATTCCACAAGTGGAAGTATTCGTGTGCTACTAAAGACAAGAACCCTAAGTAAGCCCCTCCTTCATATGACCAACGATTTACGTTTAAAGTTGTAGAATTGGTATGCTCCAATCCTCCACCACCGTTCAAGGTATTGTGAATAATAAACCAGTATTCTTTGTTCGGGTTTTCGCCAAAAATGGATGTCGCACTTTCCACAATCTTTGCCATATCCACCTTCAACTTTTCTACGTCGTAGTTTCCTTCTCCGTAAATGGCAACATTGTGCTTCACACCCGCTGCTTGGAAAGAAAACTCTTCTTGATTACCAATCTCAATTGGACAATCTGCTAAATGATCATAGTTGTTGTAGGTAAAACGCTGCGTGTTGTTATCGTTAGCAACCCCGTCTCCTGCCTTTGGCAAGGCAGTTGTGATTTTTTTGAAATCTTTATAAGGTGTAATGTTTAATTCACCACCAAGGTCTTTGTGTCCTTTAGGGTACATAAAAACACTCGTTCCGTTAAGGTAACCATGCGTTAAATCAAGAAAACTTGTACGAACAGAAAGTTCGAAAGCGTAAACTTCATAGTTCACCACCACGTCATCTTTTTTATTCTTTTCTATACGCCAAGTATTTTTAGAGGTCTTGTAAACTTCCAGTTCTTTCCCGTTTTGATTTTTTGCTTTGACAAGGTTTACATTTTTAGGAAACTCGCGCGCTAAGTAAGATCCAGGCGCCCAAATTGGCATTTGTATATCGATGTAATCGTTAGAGAAATCTTGCAAATTCATCTCTACGTTGAAGTAGTGATTTTGCGGTTTGGGCATACTTAAATTATAGCTCACTTCTTGCGCCCAAATAGATAGGGTAGCAAGGGAAATTAGAGCTGTAGAAAAAAGTTTTTTCATACTGTTGTTTGAATTTTTCTCAAAGATAAAATTTTATTTTGATGCTTTTATGCGATCCAAACAAGCCCCTATCTTGAGTGTACGGAATTCTTCCGAAACTCAATTTTTAAGCTATCAAAGAAAACTACCAGTTTAGGTCTTTGAGCATGTCTATGGTTGTATTTAAAACAATATTCGTCTAACTTTCCTTGTATATGAAATAGAGATAACTCATGATGAATTCCATCTAATACTCTCATTAAATTCTCTTTAACCTTGTGCATCCATTTGTCATTTAAAGCTATTTGAGAACACGTTTCAATTTTGGGAAAACTACATTTCTGTTTCACTAACAATTTTGGAAATTGATAGTTACATGCACACAACAAGGATTGCTTTTTCCGAAGTTCAGCTGTCTCTATTTCTCTCGGTAAAACAAAACGTAATTGGTCCCTTGTTCTTCGTTGAGAGAGGTTAATAAAAACTTCTAATTCTCCAGGTAGTGTTGCGCTATTTTCATGTAGCTCTGAAACATCGAGAATTGCGTGTTTTTCCTGTACTTCTAGTTGATTAATCGTTGCCAATTCTTGTTGAATTTTACGAATCATATGAAAAACAGTTTCATATCTTGTTTGCCGTGACAAACGCAATATTTCTTTAATCGAATATGCCTTTTTCGTATTCAACACTAAGTGTAAGATCTCCATCCACTCCGTAAAACTTTTATTACTATCTCGCATAAAAGAAATTGATTTCAAAGACACCTTACTCGAGCACTTCAGGCACCTCCATCCACAAAATGAATTGTACCATTTTAACTTATCATGTCCACATTTTGAACAATCATTAACTACTTTTTGATAAAATGGTTTTAGAAATTCTACACACGTTTTTTCATTGGAATAGGTAGAATAAAAGGTTAAGTTATTCATGACTTATTATTTTAGATTGATTAACAATAAGTTACAAACTTTTTCTTCGTGATGCAACTTTACGGAAGGATTGCGGATACTCAGTCAATAATTGATAATTATCCCCTCCCCAAAACTTTCCCCTCCTCCCCCTTCCCCCATTCCATATAATTAATTAGCTTTGTTAACCTCACACTAAAACGTTTACGATGAACAAATACATCCTCGGATTTTGCGCCCTTTCTTTAGTGGCTTGTACAAACAACAGCGATGTTCAAGAGGCTGCCCTTAACAATCAGAATGCAGAAAACCTTCAACTTCAAAATCAAGTTGAACAACTCAAATTAGAACTCAACAACAAAGACTCCCTGATCAACGAGTCTATCGCATTTTTTAACGAAATTCAAGACAACCTGGCTTCTATAAGTGTGAAAAAGGACGATATTCAAATCAAGAGTAACGACCCAGAACTAGGTGAAGACGGTAGAAAAGAAATTCTACAACAAATTCAAAACATCAACTTTTTACGTGAGCAAAATGCACGTAAGGTCAAACAACTGCAAAACAAATTGAAGTCCAACAACATGCGCATAGATGAATTACAATCTATGGTAGATCGTTTGGTATTGCAGATTAAAGCGAAAGACGAACAAATTGAAAGCCTTCAAAATCAATTGGCGGATCTTGACGTACAGTACTCTGAACTCTTTGATCAATACCAAGAACAAGTTGATTTAAACTTGGAGACCATGATGGAGCTCAATACAGTTTACTATACAATGGGTTCTGTTGAAGAATTGGTAGAGAACAACGTTATTGTAAAAGAAGGTGGTTTCATTGGTATTGGTAAAAAGACAGATTTGAGTGCAGACATGAACGAGAATTACTTTACCAAAGCAGATAAAACAAAAATTAAAGAAATTACCGTTGGAGGTAAAGATCCAAAATTCATCACCGATCACCCGTCTGACTCTTACAAGTGGGAGAATGGAAAACTGATCATTACCGATGCTCAGAAATTCTGGAAAATATCTAAATACTTGGTGATAGAAATCAAGTAACAAATCAATATACACATTGCAAATGCCTCTTCTTTTTAAGGAGAGGTATTTTTTTGGGCTGCTCGGGCGCGTTATCCGTTATAGTCAAGCTTCTGCAGGGCAACTTATACTAAGGCTCACCTGCGCTTCCGGTGGTCGCAAGGCTAGCCCAAGTTCAGAAAACCCTTCATAAGCTCGCCTGTCACTTCTACCGCTAGCAGATATTAACTTAGACGCAATACCTAGTACCTCACTATCAACGGTGCTTACAACTTCTTTTACTGTAAACAATCACGAGTATATTCCAATAGGGGGAGCAGTGGTAGTAGCTTAAGGCAGCGCTTAGTGGCTGTTAGGGGTGCTGGGCGACTAACAGAAGCCCACACTCCGTTATAGCGACTTAACGCTAACCAAAGCTACTAGGAACGGATGACCCGGCCATTGGCCTAATAAAAAAGTTCTTGTACGTTCTGCTGAATTTTCAAAGACAATTCTGAAGTAGGTAAATCATTTTCGTCCTTCCCAAAGGGATCTTCTATTTCTTCTGCCAATATTTCCATGCTTACCAAGATGTAAAAAACTAGCGTTGCAATAATGGCGGTGTAGTATTCAAAGAATTCTAACAAGGCCAAGGGCAAGGAGGCGGTGTAGAGAAAAATAAACTTCTTTATAAAAATACTATAAGAATAAGGAATGGGTGTGTTCTTAATACGCTCACACGCTCCAATATTATTCAAGAAATTATTCAACGTATGCTCAACGGTAATATAAGCTTCCTGACTAAGTCTCCCCTCTTTCACCAAGATGTTGACTTCAGCATAAATCATTTTAACAAGTTGAGAAGGTACATGGCCTTTTTCTACTAACGTGGCCTTTTCTTGTTCATTCAAAAGTAATTCCTCCATCACAACACCTTCTCTTAGATGATCGCGCATGGCAAAAACATAGTTCGAAATCATTCTATTAAAGAAGTCTCTTTCACTTTCTTTTAAGTCTAACACACTTAATTTAGCCGCCAAATTTCGGGCATCATTTACCATTTCGCCCCATTTTTTTCTTCCTTCCCACCATCTATCATAGGCGGTATTGGTACGAAAAACCAACAAAAGTGAAATTACAAAACCTATAATTGAATATATAGTGAGCAAGTTTTCTAACATCATCGACCCGGGAAAATAGGTGGCTGCAACATAACAAATCCCCATTGTGAAGACAAAAAAGTAAAGCAACTCCTTCCACAAGATGGCTAGGGTGTCACTTTTATGTATACCTACTACGAGTTTAAACCAATTTTTGGGGTTGTATTTTATCATCTTTCACGTTTTAAAGGACTACTAATATAGAAACATGCTTGAAGTATGAGGTATACCAAAATCTTAAAAAGCTAAGGAACAGCCACCTATATTTTTAATCGATATTTTTTTGAAAAAAAAGCATGATTTTCTTTTGAAGAACCAATTGAATTCATAATTTTGCGGCCAGTTCTTTAACACAACGGTGAGATGGGTGAGTGGCTGAAACCACCAGTTTGCTAAACTGACGTACGAGCAATCGTACCGCGGGTTCGAATCCCGCTCTCACCGCAAAAAAAAATTAAAATTATTTCAATTTTAATTGCGGATTAAAAAAAGTTGATTATCTTTGCAACCGCAATCAGGGAATGGTTAACGAATCTAACCCTTGCAATTGAAAGATAAAGACTTGAAATAACAAAAGATTAATAGGAATTATCTCCATTAATCGGGGTGTAGCGTAGCCCGGTCATCGCGCCTGCTTTGGGAGCAGGAGGTCGCAGGTTCGAATCCTGCCACCCCGACAAAGGGGATGAGAAATCATCCCCTTTTTTTTATGGATTTACATCCTTTTTAGA
>NZ_JBVCPV010000156.1:0-7314 GCF_057456495.1 Lishizhenia sp.
ACACCCGCTTTAACTTGCAGTAAAAATCCATTTTCCAAACTGATTTTATCAGAATATGTATAAAAGGCAAAGTTTTCCGGTGAGCATAAGGACATACCTTCCTTTCTTGGGTCAGGTTGAAGACTATCAAAACATATATTGATTTCATTCAATAACTCCCTTTCTATGCTATCGCGAAAAGTTGAGTCTTCAAAGCTTGTGGATATTTCAATACTTCCTTCCGGTGCTTTTTTCTCAGGAACTGCCTCTACGGCAACGACATCGTCTTGTGTTTCGATAATCACTTTATCTTCTTGTTCAGAAGGTGTGCAACCTATTAAAGTAATACTTAATAATAAAGTACTTAATGTTTTGTTTTTCAGATTCATAGTTGAATAACTTTACCACCTAATTTTATCTTTTTCTTTACCTCAGGATTACCCTTGTAATTGATTACACCACCACTTACTATTTTGGCGTCGAGGTATTCTGTGGGGTGACATATTATCTCACCACCAAATTTTATTTCGGCTTTTATTTTTTTCGCTGCTAAAAATGAAGCTGCTATATAACCTCCAGTTGCTATGGATAAATCTAAGTAATCTGTATTGCCTTTAAGACTAATTGAACCTCCTTGGTTAATGTTGGCTTCTATCCATTTTGTAGAAACTGAAACATCTATCGTTCCGCCGGCAAATACCTCTAAGTTCAACTTTTCACCCTTATGAATTAATGAATCATCACTGGTGATTGTCGCACCTTGGTTTGCACTAATTTGTTGCAGTCCCTTGGTGTAAATTGCCAACTTAATGTCTTTTTTCATTAAAGTGGAGCCCAAGTATTTAATCACCAATTCATCGCCTTTATAAATTAACTCCAGTTTTTCTAAATCTACATCTTTTCCTTTGTTGAGAACTTCTAGGTAGTTAGAATCACTGGCGTAAAGCGTAGCTTCCATACGACCACTTATTTTCAATTCAGAGAAATCTGTAAGTTTCTTAGTTTGGGCTTGAAGTCCAAATCCTAAACTTAATAGCGCAAAAAGACTTAAAAGTTTCATGAGTTTTTATTTAAACTGGAAATACTTGTAAACTTAACTCTAAGCTATCTCTAAACGCATCGAAATCTAAGCCAGTATCAATTCCATTTTTGTCAAACCAGTGTAGCATTCCCTCTGTTGGCATATTCCCCGTTAAATCATCTTTGGCCATAGGACATCCGCCAAATCCTTTGATAGCTCCATCATAACGTCTACAGCCTGCTTCGTAAGCACTTTTAACTTTCTCTGCATATTCTGTAGGTGTAGAATGTAGGTGAGCACCAAATTCAACCTCTGGTAAGGCAGGGAGAAGGGTGGTAAAAAGTTGTGTGATAATTTCAGGATTAGCAACACCTATCGTATCTGATAAAGCCAAGATGTTTATCCCGAATTCTTTATATAGTCGTTCTGACCATTGTGTAACTAATTCTGGCGACCATGCATCACCATAAGGGTTTCCAAAGCCCATAGAAATATATACAACCAGTTCCTTTTTCGCTTTTTGTGTGATGTTTACAATTTCTTCTAAACGTCCAAGACTCTCCTCTATACTAGCATTGGTGTTTCTTTGTTGAAAGGTTTCTGAAATAGAGAAAGGGTAACCTAAATAATCTATTTCTTCAAATTGACTTGCGTCTGTAGCTCCTCTTTTATTGGCAACAATTGCTAATAATTTGGAGATACTTTGTGATAAATCGAGTTGCTTTAGAACCTCTGCCGTGTCGCGCATTTGTGGAATCGCTTTTGGACTAACAAAACTTCCAAAATCAATGGTGTCGAACCCTACTTTTAAAAGCTGATTAATGTACTGCACTTTAAGGTCCGTGGGTATGAAATCATGTAGCCCTTGCATAGCGTCTCTTGGACACTCAATAACTTTTAATTTATCCATGCCCTAAATATAAGGAAACTGGCCGATTTTCAAGGAGGAAAACCAGGTTTATGCGTAACGTTTTTCCAATATTTCGTAGGCTTTTTGAATTTCAATGAACCTATCTTGGGCTATACTGATTTCTAGTTCGGAAGCGTCTGTTAATCGGTCTGGGTGATGAATTTTAACTAATTTTCTGTAGGCTTTCTTGATTTCTGCAAAATCTTCAGTAGGATGTATTTCTAAAATTTTAAATACAAGGTTGTTATTGTGAGATGTAGATGTTTTGGTGTTTCGATATTTGTAATGTTTTTTCTCACTTTCCTTTTGCTTATAAGTACCAATGATGGCTTCAAAGTGATGCCCAATTCTTAAACCTCTTGTAAAGGTATGAAGGTATTTCATTTCTCTAGGTGAAATTTCTCCATCTTGAAAACAAAGACCTGCAATGAAGTAAGTGATGTTTACTTTTTGATTTTCATCGGGGTAGTGCTTATTGATCCATTTCACAATGCTCGCTGATTTCAAGGGCATATTTTTAGTTCCCTTGAACGAGTTCAGAAATTCAGTGGTATCTTCAAAATAGTTGAATTTCTTTAAGTAATCATATAGGTATTGTTGCTTTTCTCTATATCCTTCACGTTGCAATTTCATTACGTTGTAGGATAAAGCAATGAGGATTTCTATTAAGTTTTCTTTAGATTTACCAAAACTAGGGGGAATTTCTCCCTTGGTCCAAAACGCACTCTCAAAGTAGTTTTTAAACCATAAGATTGCAAGTAGTAAAAAGAGAATAAATACGATGGTTTGAATGGCGTCAACTTCTAAGAAGAAGGCGTTGATGTTAAGCGTCATCTTTTGGTTTCTTTTTGTATTTAAATCGATATCCTCCCGTAATGGTGAAAGAATAGTACGATTGTCTATAACTCAGTTGATTAAAACGTATGCGTTTGTTGTTGTATTGAGCATTGAGCATCACAAACCAGTCGTCAACATTATAGCCACCTTTTACATTGATATCAACACGGGGTGAAAGTCCGAGAAAACCACGGGCCACTTTTTCTGCACTGAAGAATTTGGTTTGAATTACACCTCCTAAACCAGCCCACCCACCATATTGCCAGCCATTTATATTGTTTACATAAGCAAATCCAGGAACAGCGCCCATGTCTATAGAACTAAGGTTTTGAGCTCGGTATACAGAGATTGTGGTGTCGAAAAATTGGTAAGGAATAATATGATCGGGATCTGAAACACCGTGAACGTCTATGGTTGGTTTGATATAAAATGAGTGAGCCTGGGCAGTATATCTACCGGCAATCCCCATAGCAGGTTTAACCTTAAAATCTGGGTTGAAAAACCTCCAAGCTGCAATTGATACCGACGAATTTTGTGTAGCGTTTTGAGTTTTGTTATTGGAATGTTGATTCCCTAAAGAAGGGTCTATATTTGTGGCATTTTTTATAGAGAAACCTTTATAACCGTTAATGTTTCCGTTAAAAAACCATCCCTTCCAAGGAAATGAAGCACTTAGGTCCAAATACTCAGTTTTACCGTATTTCTCCGTATTTCTTATGTATCCAGGAAGTTTAAAACGCAGGTTAAAACTGAACCATTTATAGGTCATTCCAATACCCGCAATCGCATTTAAGTTGGGGCGATAATTGATGCGGTCAACCTCTGGGTTAAATTCTGATTTTAAAGAGAAGGGAGCTGTTCTAAACCCCACACTAGGATGAACAATAATCTTGTCCTTATGCATTTCATAAGGTAAGTCTTGAGATCTACTTACTGTACAAGTAATTAGAGCCATCAAAATCATTGATATACATCCGATAATTTTCACCGACACAAAAGTAAAATAGGAAGGTTTAACCTCCTAATAATCTTTATTTAATATTTCTATGCAATTAAATTTTCTTCCTTTAAAAGGTAAGCGTAGTTTTTAACGATTTCTTTACGTTCTGTACTTCTACCGCTTCCTCCACTGTGTCCAGCATCCATATTACAATCAAAAATTAAGGTATTGCTGTCTTGTTTTAAGGCTCGAAGCTTAGCTATCCATTTAAGCGGTTCCCAGTATTGTACCTGACTATCGTGATATCCGGTAGAAACAAACATTGAAGGGTAGTGCATTGCTTGAACATTATCGTAGGGTGAATAGCTCAACATGTATTGGTAATAATCCTCTTCTTTTGGATTTCCCCATTCTTCGAATTCACCCACAGTTAAAGGAATTGATTCGTCTAGCATGGTGGTAACCACATCTACAAAAGGTACTTGCGCTATAATTCCATTAAAGAGATAAGGGGCCATATTTATAATAGCACCCATGAGCATTCCTCCTGCAGAGCCACCTTGTGCATAAAGACCATCCGGTTTACAGAAATGGTTGCGTTTTAAGTGTTCTGCACAATTAATGAAATCAGTAAATGTGTTCTTTTTCTTCAGCCATTTACCATCTTGGTACCATTTTTCTCCCATGTATTTACCTCCTCTAATATGAGCAATAGCAAATACAAATCCTCTATTGAGTAAACTTAACCTATAGGCGCTAAACGTAGTTGGAATGGTGATTCCATAGGATCCATAAGCGTACAATAGTAAAGGTGCTTTACTTATTTCTACATCCTTTCTGTGAACCAAAGAAATAGGAATTTTGGTACCGTCGTTTGCGATAGCCCAAGTTCTTTGAGAAGTGTAATCTGAGGCGTTGAAAGCCGGGTTAGGTACCTCTTTTACGAAATGAACACTTTCTTTATTCGATGCCATATCGTAGGCCAATACACTCGGAGGTGTAGTCATTGAATTATAGCTGTAGTATAAGATATTGCTATTAAAGTCTTCGTTTACAAAGAGTCCTATGCTGTAGCACTCTTCATTCATATTAATTTTATGTGTTGATTTATCACTCCAATTAATAAGGGTAATACTACGGAGTCCGTTTTCTCTTGAAACCACAACAAGGTAATCCTTGAAAACGCTAAATTCTTCTAAAAGTACCTGCTCATCATGCGCTACTAATATTTCATAGTTTTTATCAATGGATGGATGTTTGGGGTAGAACCTAAGTTCGTTATTTAGCGCATTTTTATTTGATAATACGATATATCCGTTCTGGAAAGATTCCACCTCGTAGAGGTGATCTTTTTCTTTCTCAAAGAAGACTACAGGAGCCTGCAAAGGGTTGTTGGCGTCTATTAAATAACTTTCTGAACGCGTTGAAGAGTAGAGGTTTATTTGAATGAATTTATCGTCTTTAGTCTTTCCAATAAAAACGTAAAAACGTTCATCTAACTCCTCAAAAACGAGTTGGTCTGTTGAAACATCCGTTCCTATTTTGTGCCTGTAAACCTGAAATTCTCTCAGTGTTTCGGGGTCTTTTTTAACATAGAAAACATAGGTGTTATCGTTGGACCATACAACACTTCCGTCTGTGTTTTCTATTGTGTCCTCCAGAAAATAACTCGTAGCATTGTTCCTGAAGCGTATTTGATATTGTCGCCTTCCGACAGTGTCTTCTGCCAATGCTAATAGTTCATTGTTAGGAGAGGGGAGCCAAGCCGCTAAGTTATAGTAACTATGACCTTGTGCTCTTTCATTCTCGTCTAAGAAAAGCAGTTTCTGATTGTCCTTTAGTCGGTAATAAATGGGGTAATCCTTTTCGGCTAAATTCTCTCTTTGGTACCAATTTCCTTCCATGTAAAAAGGAGCACCTTTATCGTTGGGGTCTATATTTTGCTCGAACTCTTCAAGAATTTCTTCTTGCGTTTTTTGGGTGTCCTCGAAATATGAATTAGCGTAATTGTTTTCAGCATTGATGTAGGCCAAAACTTCTGCATTGTCGCGTTGGTTCATCCAGAAATAATCATCTGTTCTTGTGTGACCATTTGTTGTGATTTTATGGGCTTTTTTCTGTGCGATTGGTGCTTTGCTATTCATCGTAATTTCCATTTTTGCGAATGTAGAAAAAATGATAGATTTCCTGCTTTTTATTCGCTATTGCTTTAAACTGTCGCACAAGTTTCTATTTTTGTGAGGCTTTGCAATAATTAATAAAATCATGAAAAAACTATATAAGTATTTACTCAATAAATTACCGCGTCCCTTATTGATACGTTTAAGTTATCCTTTTAAGATGGTTGCGCCTTTATTGTACAAAGGAAATAAGGTGGAATGTCCGGTTTGTGAAAAGAGTTTTAGTAAGTTCCTTTCCTACGGATCTAATGTTGCGCACAGAGAAAATGTACTTTGTCCGTACGACCTTACTTTAGAGCGCCATAGATTAATGTGGCTGTACCTAAAGAATGAAAGCAATTTCTTTACGGATGATCTAAAAGTCTTGCACATTGCACCAGAGCAGTGTTTTCACAGCAGGTTTAAAAAGCAAAAGAACCTTGATTACTTAACCGGTGATCTGGTTTCTCCAATTGCAGATATGCACTTTGATTTGCACAATATTCCTTTAGAAGACAATCGATTTGATGTTGTTTTCTGTAATCACGTATTAGAGCACGTGGATGATGCTAAACAATGTATGCGAGAATTGCACCGCGTAATGAAACCTGGTGGGTGGGGTATAATGCAGGTTCCACAGGATATTAATAGGGAAAAGACCTATGAAGATCCAAGCATAACTTCACCAGAAGAAAGAGAAAAACACTTTTGGCAAAAAGATCATGTTCGCCTATTCGCATTGGATTATCCAGATTGGCTCAGAGAAGCTGGTTTTAAGGTAGAAGAATACGATCCAACAAAACATTTTACTATGGATAAAATTGAACGCATGCGTATTAGTCCAACAGAATTATTATATGTTGTTTCTAAATAATTACCCAATTTAATTAAGTATTTAAATAAAAGATTGTAACTTATTAAGATGAAATTAAAATACATTTGTACAACCTTAAGCCTGTTCTTATTGGGGGTATCCCAAGCACAAGTAGGTTTAGAATTTGATGGCGCTAACGATTATGTAGATTGTGGAACAAATAGTTCAACAGCTGTTACAGGGAATGCTTTAACGGTTGAAGCATGGATAAGACCAACTTATTTTGGTGGAGCGAATACAAGTAATGCGGTGGTGACACGCATAAATACCGGATTCCAAGATAATGATGGGTATGCATTAAGTGTAGGTAACGGGGGAGTTGTAACTGCAGAAGTAGGTTATGGAACTACCACTGCACCCTACGCAGTTCTTGTTTCAACAAACCCTAATGCGGTTAGTTTAAATACGTGGTCGCATATTGCCATGACTTTTGACGGTTCCATTCTTAAGATTTACGTAAATGGAGTTTTAAACACATCTGCTTTCGCTGATTATCCAGTATCAGCTTCTACGCAACCTTTGGCGATTGGATATAGACCTCAATACAATCAAGGTTATTTCAATGGCTCTATAGATGAAGTTAGGATATGGAAC
>NZ_JBVCPV010000157.1:0-7300 GCF_057456495.1 Lishizhenia sp.
AAATGTTAGATTACGATGCGCCTACGGGAGGTTATTTATTGCAATCTTGCTTTAGTATGGGGGCATATCTAGCCTCAAAGATTTAAACCTAAACACCTTGGTTTTTCTGTTTAAGAGAATAAAAGTATTTTTTACAGTGTTTTGATATTGAGCAGTATATACTCCTTTTTATTGAATATTTCAATGATAATTCTCAATGTTTTGTAGGGATGTTTGGCCTTGAATTAAGGTTTTTTTGGTTGTAACTTTTCATTTGCGAATCAGATTAATAATTCAAAACAAAAAGTTATGTCACTTATAAAGCACGAATGGCCTACGTTGTCAGATTTTTTCGATGAATCTTGGATGAAAAATAGATTTTCTAATGCGAGTTGGTCTACCGCAGTGAACGTGGTAGATAACGAAGAAAATTATGAGATAGAAGTTGCTGCACCCGGTTTAAAAAAGGATGAGTTTTCAGTTTCTTGTGAAAATGGCGTCTTAAATATTTCTGGTCAGACAAAAAAAGAAGACGAAGAAAAGAAGAAGAATTATACCCGTAAAGAGTTCAGCTCGAAGTCTTTCTCAAAATCATTTACCCTCCCGGAAAATGTGGATGCTAATCATATAGATGCAACCTATAATGACGGCGTTCTAAAATTAACCTTGCACAAAGTGCAAAAGGAACTTCCTCCGAAAAAGGAAATAACCATTGCTTAAAGTTCCATCCAAAGGAGCGGTTTTTATCGCTCCTTTTTTTAACTATTAAAACTAAAGAAATGAGACTAAGACCAAAAAGTGATTATCTCCAAAAAGCATCTTGGGTTAATCTTTATGTATTGACCAAATACTGGGAGTCTGACATCGCCTTTTACAAGGATGAAATCAGGTTTTTGTATGGATTAATTGATAAGTATTTTATTTGGATGACCGATGAGGAACATGTGGAAGAGGTGGGTAAGCTCAGTAGAGAACTTAATCGATTAGGGACTGTTTTTAAGGCGCTTACGACACAAATGAAGGAGCACAGAGCTAAAATGAGTTTGCTTTTGGAGAATGAATATTCCCATGAAGAAGAGGTCTTTAGGGCAGAACACGAAGTGCTTGAGGATGAATTTAAAAAAGCGACCATAGATTTTAGAACTTTGAAACGTAGAGTGTTTGAAGTCACAGAAAAGGTGATGGATGAGGAGAAATTGCAGCATTTATTAACACGTTAATTTACTGTGGACTATAAAGATTATTATAAGGTCCTTGGAGTGGATAAAAAGGCCACAGCCGCTGAGATAAAAAAAGCTTATCGAAAGCTAGCGGTTAAATATCATCCGGATAAAAATCAGGGGGATGTGATGGCTGAAGAAAAATTCAAAGAAATAAATGAAGCTTACGAAGTATTAGGCAATGCAGAAAAGCGTCAGAAATATGATGAGTTAGGCGCAAATTGGAACCGCTTTCAGCAAGGAAATTCTGGTGGTGGTTTTAACGAGAACCAATGGAATACAGGTGGTTCAGGGCAATATTACAGTAATGCAGAGGCTTTTAATGAGGGTGATTTTTATGATTTTTTCCAGAGCATGTTTGGCGGACAAAGAACTCAAGGTAGACGTTCAACATCTGGTTTTAAAGGAAATGATTTCCAAGCCGATATTGAATTGACCTTAGAGGAGGCCTATCATGGAACGCAAAGAATCCTGCAGTTGCCTGATAAAAAGATTCGAATTACAACGAAACCGGGTACAAAGGATGGTCAAACCCTTAGAATAAAAGAGAAAGGTGGAAAAGGGGGGAATGGTGGAAAACCAGGAGATCTTTATGTTAAAATTCACCTCAAAGAACATCCCGTATTTAAAGTTGAAAATTCCGATCTAATTCAGTATCTTGATATAGATCTTTTTACGGCCGTATTAGGAGGTTTTAAACAGGTTCAAAGCTTTGAAGGAGCATTGAGTATAAAGATTCCTGCAGGTGCTCAGAATGGACAAAAATTACGTTTAAAGGGTAAGGGCATGCCGCTTTATGGAAAACATGGACATGGAAACATGTACGTAGTGTTAAATGTGAATATACCTAAACATTTAAGTCCACAGGAAAAAGAACTATTTAGCAAGCTTCAAGAAATGGCCAGCGTAAAGGCGAATTAAAACAAAAACTAGAAATTATGCATATCGTATTGTACAACACTTATAATTTGAATAAGAGTCTAAACGACTTGGAAGAGAACATTATAGATGTAGAATTGCGTTACAAAGCAACGGATTTAGTAACGAGTGGTTACTTGAGGTTTGAGGAAATGCAAAACGCGGTTAAAAGGGCGATGAGCATTTGTAAAGCAGCCGATATTAGAGTAAGAAAACATTTTAAAGCCATTTACCTTTGTAGAGAAGGAATATTACTCAGGGATTGGCGTTTGTCGCACATGGCCAGAAAGTTAGTGTTGCTTAATGGTGATGCGAACAATCCATACGTGGCTAAAATTCAACTTGAATTGCTTGAATGACCTAATGCATTTGAAGTTAAGTAAGTTGGTCTAAAAAAGCTTGTGCAATTTTTAGATGTTCTTCCTTTTTTTCAGGACTTTGTTTCCTGTAGTTGGCTAAAATAAATCCTGTTCTGTGGTTTTTAGCAAAGAAATCTTCGTGTTCACCAATGAAGTTCCAAAACAGTGCGTCCCACACGTTTTGCCAATCTCCTTTGGGGTAATTACTCATTTTTAAAATGTAATTAGAAGAGGAAATGTAAGGTTTGGTTGCAAAAAGTCCCCCATCAGCAAACTGACTCATACCATAGACATTGGGAACCATGACCCAATCATAGGCATCGATAAATAACTCCATAAACCAACGATATACTTCATCCGGATCGAATTGGCAAAGTAACATGAAATTACCAAGCACCATTAAGCGTTCAATGTGATGACAGTAGCCTGTTTTTAATACTTTTTTAATGGTATCGTCTATAGGGATTATACCTGTGTCTCCTGTATAAAATGACGAAGGTATTGGTCGTGTGAACTTCCAAAAGTTTTTGGTGCGAGAGGAAACTCCATGACTCACGTATAACCCTCTAATAAATTCTCTCCAACTAACGATTTGACGTACAAACCCTTCCAAAGAGTTGATGGGGACATCGTTTGCCTTTGCAAATGCAATACTTGTGTTTATCACTTCCATGGGTAAAAGCAGCCCTACATTGATTAAAGGAGAGAGTAAACTATGATGAAGTACATGTTCTTCCTTTACAATCGCATCTTCATAAGCTCCGAATTCATGAAAACGGAAATCTAGAAATTGTTGAAGCCAGTCTTCAGATTCTTTGTAATTAAGAGGGTAGTGACTATGCTTGCTTATTTCTCCAGGGTTAGAGGAGAAGTGATTTTCAATATAATTTACAGCTTCTTCCCATGCTTTATTTGCACTCGGGAAATGAGTGGATGGAGGTGTTTTACTTTTGGGGTATTTCTTTCTGTTATCAGCATCAAAACTCAATTTTCCACCTTCAGGTTTTCCGTCTTCATCCATTAATAGGTTGAAACGCTCTCTTTGTTTCTTATAAAATGTGGTTTGATAAAAAGATTTTCTACTGCTTTTAAATTCTTTGGCTATTTCTGCACGATTCAATAAAAACGCAGGTGTATCGTAAACCTTAAAATTCACCTTTTCACTAAACGAAAAAAGTCGTTGCTCTAACCAATTGTCCTCGGGGTGAAGCAGGTGAATTGCATCCAACTCTTGGATGTTCAGCAATTGGTCTAATTCACGAATATCGGAACCTATTTCATTGCAAGCTACATAGTGAACTTTTAATCCTTTTGCTTCCAAATAAGCTTTGTATTCCTGCATTGTTGCACGATGAAAGGCTAATTTCTGTTTGTGAAATTTATACAATTTAAAGAATAAATATTCCTCTATGAGGTAAATGTCTACACCTAGTTTTAAGAGTTCACTTTCTTTGAACAATTGATGGGGAAATATAAGAGCTACAGATGTTTTCATGTTGTATTTTATTCCTTGTGCGTAAGAATACTTGATGAATTTTTTATTCTAAAACATTATTTTATGATGGATTAAAGGCTTTTTCTAAAACTCTTCCTTCTCAGGTAGCTCATGTGTTCTCACGTAAGGATAGGTCTCTATCTTTTCTAGTTTGTAATAAGTGTTTAAACCTCCTATACCCACGGTATTGTTGTAAGCTAAATCAATTTGTCCTAATTCATTTACAGCTTCTTCAGGAAGGTCTATATATACAATTTCACCAATGATAAAAGAACATTCGTTGGGTAACGGAATGCTATGGAGGTGCTTCATGGCTAGTTTTACTGGACTTTCTTTAACAAAAGGTGCGTGGAAGTTCTTTAAGTAAACTGGAGCTATATTCATGCGTTCAAATTCGGAGACTCCTCTAGCTAGTTTTGCTGAAGTATAGTGAGCATTTTTGTGCAAAACCTCAGGTATATGATTGATGGTGTAAACGCCTGTTTCCAAGATATTGGCATAGGTGTCTCGTGGTTCATTTCCTTGTGGGCGAAGCACAAAGCCTAGTTGAGCAGGGTTAGACCCCAAATGAACCACAGAGCTAAATATAGCAACGTTTTCTTTCCCATCCTTCGATTTTGTAGCAATCAAATTTGCAGGTTTTATACCTGAAATTGAGTTGATTAGGTTGAGTCTGTATTTGCGATCTAATTGTGTTAATTCGTACTGTGTTAATTCCATGTATTTATTTGTTTCTTCTACAGCGTTCGCTGCAATATTTTACTTCATCCCAGTTTTTCTCCCACTTTTTACGCCAGGTAAAAGGACGTTTACATACAGGACAAATTTTAGTAGGTAAATGTTCTTTTTTCATGGTAATGTTTATTTAAAAATTTAAGTCTTCGCAAGCTCAGAATTCAAAAAAATAAGGAAACTATGTGGGTTGTCATGACTTTCTTAAATCTTTAAATATCCCGATACCATCGGGATGTTTAAATTTTTAAATCCTCAAACATTCAAACATTCAAACTATCAAACAATCAAACCCTCAACCCCTCAAACTCACGCCTGTCTCACATGTGTAGCCAAAATGCGCCGTGCCTCTTCCTTTACTTTAGGATGCTTTCTGTGTCCCCATATCTTTTCTCTAGCTTTTCGGGCGACTTTTTCTAAGTCCATTTCTAGCATGGGATAAGTAAATTCTTCTTTGAAGTCAGCCAATTCGAAAACGGTCATTTTCCAAGGCTCATGAATGAATTCTACAGGTACCTCACGCAATTCTGGAATCCATTTTTTGATGAACTCTCCCTTAGGATCATGATCTTTAGATTGTTTAACGGGGTTGTAGAGTCGAACCGTGTTTACCCCCGTAGTACCGGCTTGCATTTGGATTTGAGGATAATGTATGCCGGGTTCATAATCGAGGAAGAGTTGGGCGAGGTGATAGGCACCCTTTTTCCAAGAAACATCAAAATGTAAACAAAGGATAGAAACTAACATTGCCCGCATTCTAAAGTTAATCCACCCGGTGTGCGTTAAGCATCGCATACACGCATCAACTATTGGAATTCCGGTGTTACCTGTTTTCCATTTTTCCAGCAGATCTTCGTTGTTGCTGTACGTTAGTTCTTCATACCCGCGGTTGATGCACTCGGTTTCATAGCTGCATTCAACCTCAAACTTTTGGATGAAATGGCAATGCCAATGCAGCCGTGTGAGCATGCCGTTAAAAGGGCGTTTATATTTGGTGTAATTAGGATGTGCTTTGACATATTGATATGCTTGACGGATGGATATATTTCCCCATGCCAAATACGGGGAGATACGGGCGCATGAACGCCTACTTTCGGCCGGTTTAGAGATATGTTTGTTGTAGTTTTTTCCTCTTTCCTTACAAAAGGAAGCCAAATACTTCCAGGCTTGATCTTCACCTGGTTTTTGAAAAGAAGTTGGATAGGAAGAGAGTTGTTCTTTAAAATGAGGAGGAAGTGAATAGGGATGCTCTAAAGCAGGTAGTTTGGAAAAAGTAAATCCATTTTTAATCACTGCTTGATGCATAACACTCAACCAAGCCTTGTCCCACTTCTCTCTAGTTTTTATCCCTCTTAAAATACCATCACGTTGAAATTCTATCCATCTAATATTATGTGTTTTAAACCAATGAGCACACGATTTGTCTCTTTCCCAAGTTATTTGTGTTCCGCTTTCTTGGTAAGAGAAAACGGTGTTGATTTTATATTCTTTGTGAATGTGCTTAAATCCCTCTTTTGCAGAGGTGTAACAAATACTAATGCTCCGGTTTACTTCACGCAACTTGCTATTCATTTCTTGTAAAGAATGATAGATAAATTGAAGGTGACGCTCAGAGGTGTCGGGATGCTCTATAAGCTTGGGTTCAAAACAATACAAGATGATGTAATCCAATTCTTCTTGTTCAGCCTGATGGAAGGGAGCATGATCATTGAGCCTTAAATCTCTTTTCAGCCAAACGATATTCACCTCTTTAGTCATACTGTAATTCTTTTTTGGCTTTGTTCCAGAATTTAAAGAAAGAGGGAAAGTCACCTTTCACAGTAGTCATCCAATCTCTCTCCATCTTTTTACCTTTAAAATGTTGGTTGGTAGGATGTTCTTTGTAGATGATATTTTCTTCTCCCAATAGCGTTAAGAGATTGTCAAATTCTCCAACGAAGATTTTAATTCCCTGAATGTTTTTAGCTAGATTTATCACAAATTCTAGGCAGTTATTTGTTACAGGATGAGCTCTAAAAAGTTTGGGTTCTAATAAGAGAATGTGCTGAGCTGTTGTAGTTTTAATTACTTCTAAATCAATGTTGTAATATGTATGAATTAAACTATTGGTATAGGTGTGTATTTCGTCGCTTTTGATAGCGTTTAAATCGGTTTGAATGCTATATTCTCTTCTTGCTTGCAGGACATCTGGAATTTCCATTTCGGGTAGTTCTTCGTAAGTTTTATCTAAAAATGTACCTCGATCATTTGTTCCAAAATAGGTGTTGATATTGTTCTGATTCGCGTAATACTTTTTGTTAGAATTGGTACCTGCCACCCATTGCCAGCTCAGGTGGTTACTGGCCAAGTCTCCATCTAAAAGTTGACTATACATCCAATCTGCACCCACCTTCCAATCTGTTTTTGCAATATTGCAAACGATGGATGCCACGTACATGCGCATATGGTTGTGCATATAACCTGTCGTTTTTAGGGTGTTTAAAGCCTCATCTAAGGCGCTTATTCCAGTTTGTGCGTCAAGTATTGCTGTGGGCATTTGTTTACTCACAACTGTCGTTTGCTGCTGTTTTATAGCTTGGAAAATTAAATCACCTTTC
>NZ_JBVCPV010000158.1:0-7278 GCF_057456495.1 Lishizhenia sp.
CCAAGAGTTGTTGTATTCATCACCATCTGGTGTAAATGTATTCGGAGCATACATGATAACTTCTGGTTCAACGTTAACCATTTTCACAATGGTATCAACACAACCAATATCTGAAGTAGCTATTAACATCACCTCATAACTTCCAGTTTCTCCATCAGGGAAAGTAATTACAGGGTTTTCTTCTGTAGAAGTTCCAGGATTACCTTCATTAATTATCCATTGGTAAGATACTGCATCTACCGAAGCATTATTTAATTGTGCTTCTGGACTAAACATGTAAATCGGAGAATTGTAACTAAAGTCGGCCTGTGGAATTGGCGTCACATTTAAGTAATTCGTATAGGTCAAAGAATCTATACATCCATCAGGAGATTCAACAATTAACTGAACATTGTAAGAACCAACATCTGGAAGTGTTACTGTAAGCGGATCCACATTCATATAAGAACTATCATTACTCAAATTCCAGTACCAATTTCCAACCATCGTTGGGTCAGTATCATTAGTCAAAGTAAATGTACCTGGTGCACAATCCTCTGTGATATCTGCGCTAAATTGCACATCCGGTTCTGGTAAAACTGTGATTGTAACCTGTTGTGGGAATGGCGTTGATTCACATCCATCTGTAACTACTGCTGTATACGTAGTTGTCGCCGAAGGATTCGCACTAAAAGTATTCGAAGAACCTACAGGGTTACCAGCTCCATCTACCCAAGTGTAGTTGTATGGACCACCATCACCACCTGCTCCGTCAACCAATAGTGCCGCTGGGTATCCAGGACAAATATCTTGGTCAGGACTTATAGTTCCACTCAACGGTGGATTTACTGTAACTATTATAGTCGCTGTATCTGAAGGACAAAGATTTTGATTGTAAGCCATTACATCAACTGTGCTTGTTGCTGTTGGACTGTAATCTTCATTTGAAGTTGTATTTGTAGATGTACTCCAGTTGTATACAAAAGAAGTTCCACCTGTAGCTGAAGCCCACATAGATGCTGTTCCGTTCTCACAAACTGTTGTGTCTGGACTCGTTGTCAATACAATTGGTGCTGGTTCGTTTAACACTACCGTAGCATCATCCGTACATCCGTATATATCTATGATTTCAACATCATACGAACCAGAAGGCAAACCAGTCATAAAATTAGCCGTTTGATACGTTTGTCCACCATCAAAGCTATATTGATCGTTGTTAACTGAATCTAGATAAATCTCTCCATCACTAAATCCGTTACAACTTGGATCTATTAAAGAATCTTGTAAAACAGGTACTGAAACATATACTACAACACTATCTGTAGCATCGGGACATACACCATTTGATTCGGTCAAATAAAGGGTAAAGGCTCCACTACCCAGCGTTTGAAATTGGGGGTCAAGTACATCGTTTCCAGGCGCAAAAAATGGGGTTGAAGAACCGCTGGCCGTCCACATAAATTCATTATTCGGATCGGAAGGTACACCTTGCATATAAGCAATTCCACCTTGACAAATGGCTGTATCTGTTCCTGCATCAACAAATACAGGAGGTAACACGTTAATCGTAAACGACACAGTATCATAAATACCTGTAGTATCACTTAGCTCTACAAAGTATTCAGTAGTATCTGTAGGTAAGAATGATAATTCTGGCCAGTTTGCCGAACTCACTAATTCCGAAGCATTATTTAATACTTGGAAACTTACATAGTTTGAATCAATCCCACCAAGATCAATCGTAGCTGTAGCCGTATCACCTAAACATACTGTTGAACCTAATGCTGAAGGATCACATGTTACAGATGCTGTTGTTGTACTACCTGAGTTACCAGGAATATCCGTACCTGTATAAACCGGTACTAATTGGTTCTGTAAACCACTGTAGTTAGAAAAACACAAAACATATTGAGATCCCGCTGTTGCGAAGAATGAGTGTTCAAAATTACCTTGATTGGCTCCAGTAGGTAAATTACCTTGTTGAACCATACCTGTATAACCTTGACAAGGTCCGTTCCAGTTACAAGCAACAGGAGGCAATAAATTATTTGTAATATCTGAACAGGCGTCATTGCTAGATAATGATCCTCCACCCGCTTGGTAATACGGCCATAATGCCCAATCGTAACAACCACCACTATTAGGTGATCCTAAAGTAAACTCGAACCAACCATCTTGTTGAATGGTAAAAATCATCCAAGTAGGATTTAATTCATTCGCCAACAAACAACCTGAGTTACCTGCTGTACCTGGGTTTGTAGAAGGGTTTGAAACAGTATTCCCTGATGGAATATCGTTAAAGTTTCCTTGACCAATACCTGCCGTAAAGTCATTGATTGTACATCCGAAAACGGCTGTACTACAATCAGCTGGATTGGTAGTTGTAGTTTGTGCTTTAACGCCTGATACTGCCAAAGCCATTAGAAGGGTATAAAATATCTTTTTCATATGGCTATTGGTTTACTTTATCACAAAACGTATCATCGAATGCATAATGGTCATCAAAACCTTGCACTCCAATACGAGAACATTCAATTAAATTTTCATTGCCTTCCATCCAAGAAATAAGATCATCATTCGTAAATGAATTAATTTCTTTGGTTACAATTAAGAGTCCGTTTGTTATACGATCTAAACGAACTACATAACAATTCGGGTTGTTTTTAATTGCCGTTTCAATTTCATTTTGAAGGCTTGTAGATGTGGTACTTAATTGTACCTGTGCAAAATACCTCAATTGCTGTGTTTGTACATTCTGAAATGCAGAACAACAAATAAGTATTGCACATAAAAACAAAGTTTTCATGGGTTTCATAGTTTCTAGCTTTACAATCTAAACGTGTTAAAGAAAATGACGTTGCCTTTAATTCTAAAAAAATCTCAGAAATATTTCACAAACATCACAACCAACACCTTAGCACTCTAAAAGTATTAGTTTTTCTTAATTATTTAGGGCTAGAACACAACTTTTCATAGGTATAGAAATAAAAAAAGAGGAACCCGAAAGTTCCTCTTTGTATATATCCTTAAATTTTAAACGTCCTATAGGAACTTAAAATCTTTTCCTGGGTAAACTGCAGCTTCTCCCAATTCTTCTTCAATTCTAATTAATTGGTTGTATTTCGCCATTCTATCAGAACGTGAAGCAGAACCTGTTTTAATTTGACCACAGTTCAATGCTACCGCTAAATCCGCAATAGTATTGTCTTCAGTTTCACCCGAACGGTGAGACATTACTGAAGTGTATTGGTTACGTGTAGCCAATTGTACTGCCTCAATTGTTTCTGTTAAAGATCCAATTTGATTTACCTTCACTAAGATAGAATTTGCAATACCTTCGTCAATTCCTCTTTTCAAACGCTTAGAGTTTGTAACGAATAAATCATCACCCACTAATTGCACTTTGTCTCCAAGAACTTCTGTTGCTTTTTTCCATCCAGCCCAGTCATCTTCTGCTAATCCATCTTCGATAGAAGCGATAGGGTATTTATCACACCACTGGTTCCAGAATTCAACCATTTCTTCAGAAGTCATTTCATCACCTGTAGATTCAAAAATGTACTTCCCTTTTTCTTCGTTGTAGAACTCAGAAGATGCAGCATCTAATGCAATCCAGATATCCTCGCCTGGTTTGTATCCCGCTCTTTCGATAGCTTCTAATACAACTTCGATTGCCTCATCGTTAGATCCTAATGATGGAGCAAATCCACCTTCGTCACCAACGTTTGTTGACATTCCTTTTTCTTTTAAAACAGCTTTCAAGTGGTGGAATACCTCAGTTCCCCATCTTAATCCTTCAGAGAAAGAAGATGCACCAAAAGGCATCACCATAAATTCTTGAATATCTATTTTATTATCTGCGTGAGATCCACCATTTAAGATGTTCATCATTGGAACTGGCATAGTTACCGCTCCAACACCTCCGATGTATTTGTAAAGCGACATACCTGTTTCAGATGCTGCTGCTTTAGCTACTGCCAAAGAAACACCTAAAATAGCGTTCGCTCCTAATTTGCTTTTGTTATCTGTACCATCCAAAGCGATCAATTTGTAATCAATTGCCTTTTGGTCTAATACGTAATCACCTTCAAGTTCTTCGTTGATAACAGTATTGATATAGTTCACGGCATTTAATACACCTTTCCCTAAATATCTTCCTTTATCTCCATCTCTTAATTCTACCGCCTCATGAACTCCAGTTGACGCTCCAGAAGGCACTGCTGCTCTTCCAAAACCTCCGTTAGAAGTATACACATCAACTTCTACAGTTGGGTTACCTCTTGAATCTAAAATTTGTCTACCTACAATTTTAGCTATATAACTCATTTCTAATTGTTTTTCATGTTATCAATAAACTGGTCGAACAAGTATCTTGAATCGTGTGGACCAGCTGAAGCTTCTGGGTGATATTGTACAGAGAATACAGCTTTATTCTTCAAACGAATACCAGCAACTGTATTATCATTTAAATGAATGTGTGTTAATTCCACATTCTCGTTGTTTTTCAAACTGTCTTCGTCTACAACGAATCCGTGGTTTTGAGAAGTGATCTCACCTTTACCTGTGATTAAGTTTTTCACCGGGTGGTTCAATCCTCTATGTCCGTTGAACATTTTCTTTGTTGTTAAGCCTTGAGATAAAGACAACAATTGGTGACCTAAACAAATTCCAAAGATTGGAGTATCACCTTCTACTAATGTTTTAACTTTTTCAATTACATCTGGCATTACAGATGGATCTCCAGGTCCATTAGACAACATGTATCCATCAGGATTGTAAGCCTTCAAATCTTCCAATGGTGCATCCATAGGGAAAACTTTTACATCACAACCTCTTTCTTGTAAACACCTTACGATATTCTTCTTCACACCGAAATCGTACAATGCAACTTTATATTTTGATTCTGTAGTGGCTTTAACTTCGAATGCTTCCTTTGTACAAACTTTAGAAGAAAGTTCCAAACCTTCCATTGAAGGCACTTCCTTTACTTGTTGTTTTAAAGCGTCGATATCAAAATTCTCTTCTGTAGAAATAATTGCATTCATTGCACCTTTATTTCTAATGTAACGCACTAGGGCACGCGTATCAACATCGCAGATTCCTATTTTATTGTCTCTTACCATGTTCTCTTCTAAAGAACCTTCTGCCGATGCACGAGAATAAACTTCTGAAAACTTTTTGATTACTATACCAGCAATCTTCATATCGTCTGACTCAATTTCTTCTGCATGTACACCGTAGTTTCCGATGTGAGAAGTTGTCATAACTAAAATCTGACCAAAATAAGAAGGGTCAGTAAATACCTCTTGGTAACCTGTCATCCCTGTATTAAAGGCGATTTCACCATAAGTTACACCTGGATTACCAATTGATTTTCCATGAAAAACCGTTCCGTCTTCAAGTACTAGAACTGCTGGATTTCTTTCTTGCATTTCAAAAAGTTTTTGCAAAGTTAATGTATAATAAAGGTTTTAAGAAATGTTTTTAAGAACTTTTCTTAACACCCTGAAAATAGGGCATAAAAAAAGGCAATCCTTAGATTGCCTTTTCCTTCGAAAAATATTTCTATTCTTCTTCGTCTTTTGCTTCAGTAGTTGCTTCAGCTTCAGAAGTTGTACCTTCTGCTGCTTTAGATGCACCTCCACCTCTTCTAGAACGACGTGTCGTTTTAGCAGGCTTATCGTTTAACATCAATTCGTTGAAGTCTACTAATTCTACCATACACATTTCAGCATTATCCCCTTGTCTGTTACCGATACGGATGATACGCATGTACCCACCTGGACGGTCAGCAATTTTAGGAGCTACTTCACGGAACAATTCCGTTACTGCTTCTTTGCTTTTTAAGTAGCTAAATACGATTCTTCTCGAGTGAGTAGAGTCTGTTTTTGACTTTGTCAATAAAGGCTCCAAGTACACTTTCAAAGCTTTCGCTTTTGCTACGGTAGTATTAATTCTTTTATGTTCTATAAGCGAACAAGCCATATTAGAAAGCATAGCTTTTCTGTGTGCTGACTTTCTGCTTAAATGATTTACTTTTTTACCGTGTCTCATTTTCTTTTAATTCTAAGATTCTTAATCCTTGTCTAATTTATATTTAGACACATTCATTCCGAATGAAAGACCTTTAGCTTCCACTAAATCTTCCAACTCAGTTAGTGATTTTTTACCGAAGTTTCTGAACTTCAATAGATCGTTCTTGTTGTAAGAAACAAGATCTCCTAAAGTTTCAACGTCAGCAGCTTTCAAACAGTTCAATGCTCGAACTGATAAATCCATATCTACTAACTTCGTCTTCAATAACTGTCTCATGTGTAGAGAAGTTTCATCAAACTCCTCAGTTTCAGACTTCACTTCGCTATCTAAAGTAATTCTTTCATCAGAGAATAACATGAAGTGATGGATCAAAATCTTAGCTGCTTCTTTCAAAGCATCTTTAGGATGAATTGAACCATCTGAAGCAATCTCCATAACTAATTTTTCATAGTCAGTTTTTTGCTCTACACGATAGTTCTCTATAGAGTATTTTACGTTCTTAATAGGAGTAAAAATAGAGTCTATAAAGATAGTACCAAAAGGAGCTCCTGATACTTTGTTCTCTTCTGCTGGCACGTATCCACGACCTTTAACGATAGATAACTCCATCTCTAATTTTACAGAAGGCTCCATATTACATAATACAAGATCCGGATTCAATACTTGGAATGCTGAAGTAAATTTACCTAAATCCCCTGCAGTAAGTTTATCTTGACCAGAAATAGAAACAACTACTGTCTCTGTATCTTGATCTTCTATTTGCTGCTTAAAACGAACTTGTTTTAAGTTTAAGATTATCTCAGTAACATCTTCAACGACTCCTTTAATAGTAGAGAACTCGTGGTCTACCCCTTCAATTCTAATTGAAGCGATAGCAAATCCTTCTAAAGAAGAAAGTAAGATTCTTCTTAAAGCGTTACCTACTGTGATTCCGTATCCTGGTTCTAATGGACGAAACTCGAATTGACCTTCGTGCTCATCAGATTGAATCATTATTACCTTGTCAGGCTTTTGGAAGTCTAAAATAGCCATGTTAATGCGTTATATTTTATTTAGAGTATAATTCGACGATAAATTGTTCGTTAATGTTCTCAGGGATCATATCTCTTGTTGGAACACTAATTACAGAACCAGCCATTTTAGCTGAATCCCAATCTAACCAGTCGAATTTATTATTACTAGAAGCCAATGAAGATGTTATTGCTTCTAATGACTTTGACTTTTCTCTTACACCTACAACATCACCAACTTTCAACTGGTAAG
>NZ_JBVCPV010000159.1:0-7257 GCF_057456495.1 Lishizhenia sp.
AGATCGAAACTCTGTACCTATTAGCTTTACATATTCATACTCTTACAGTCATCTGTTAGCGGTAGGAGTGGCACCCCGGTTGGATGCAGCTGTGTGGAATAGCGAAAACAGAAAGTGACTTTACGAAACTTTGTGTTTGACCATAGACCACTAAGCGGCAAACAACGGAGTAGAACGTTTGACGCGACCCGGATGTGAAGGAGGGGAACAGCCTTATGCTCTAATAAATAAAGTAGCTGACCAACGTAAACATTATATATTTCGTTCATGGTGTTAAATAACCCCACCATTATGAGAAATATTTACATTTCCTTACTATTCGTGATCGTGTGTTTTGGCATTGCTTATAGTCAGAATTATTCAATTCCGCAAGCACAAGTACACAGTGCTATCTATGTGGATAGTGTTCAATTGAATAATGCAACATCCAACTCCATCGCTTTGAGTCAGAACTGCACGAGTACAAGTAGTTTTGGAAATTATAGCAATTTGACCGCGCAGGTACAAGCCGGCTCTACTTACTCTTTAGATGTAAGTTTAGCAACGTGTAATGGTACATTTTATAATAGTATCTTGGAAGCATGGATAGATTATAATGATAACGGTGTTTTTGAATCCAATGAATCCATTTTAGTAAATAACGTGAGTGTTGCGGGTAGTGATAATTATGTTTTTACGATTCCGAGTACTGCCGTGAATGGCTTGGTAAAAATGCGAATAATGCTAGAGAAAGGAGGTATTGCACCTTTAGATGGTAACCAAAATATTGCCATAGGAAACATTTTAGATTTTAGTGTTATCATCAACGGTGGAGTATGTAGTCCCATTTCAAATTTGACCAGTTATGGTATTACCGCAAATTCTATAGGATTTAGCTTTATAAGCGGTCAAGCTACAGAATTTATTGTAGAGTATGGCCCATTGGGTTTTCAGCAGGGAACGGGAAGTACGATGACCATTTTAACTGCGAGTGGTACCTTGGTTGGTCTAACTCCAAATTCTACTTATGAAATTTGTGTGCGCGCAATATGTGCTCCAGGAGATACCTCAGCCTCCTCCTGTATAATTGCGGCAACTTCTAATTTACCTTTGTACATCAATAATGTTCCAGGGCAATGTCCAAGTTTTATTGACATAAGTTCAATTGGAACAAATTTAAACTTAACCAATGGTCAGACCACTGGATTAACCTTACCCTTTGGTTTCGAATTCCAGGGGCAGCTCATAAATAACGTAACTGTAGGTCATGATGGAGCACTTATTTTAGGTACGCAAACAGGAACGATTGGCACAGATATAGCTTCTTCTACACAAAATGGATTATTCGTCTTTAATCAGGCCTTATCTGCTTATACAAATGGTGTTTTAACTGATGGTGTATATTCTTTTACGCAGGGAACGACTCCAAATAGAAAATTTATTGTGCAGTGGAAAGACAGAGGTTTTATTTCTACAACGCAAAATAATGCGGACAGAATCAACTTTGAAATTGTCTTGGAGGAGAGTACGGGCAATTGTTATTTCATCTATGATGACGTAAATTTCTCTAATCCCTTGTATGATTATGGGAAAGATGCGGAGATAGGTGTTCGAGGTCCTATTCAGAATTTGGATATTTCTATGAATGATGCGAGTTATTTACAAGGAAATAGTTGTGTATACCTACAACCAACAATTTGTGATCCTATTTTGAACTTAGCGCGTCTGGATTTAAGTGAAAGCTTCATTGAGTATTCTTGGACGAATACCAACTCCAGTGTGACGGTGGAATACGGTCCTTCAGGATTTACTCCTGGTACGGGTACAGTTACTACTGTTAACGGAACCAATCAAATTGAATTCGTTGCTGGTATCAACGGTTTATTACCAGGAACTACTTATGATGTTTATTTTCATACGAATTGTGGGTTTGCAGCACAAGGTCCGGTACTCATCGATTCATTTGAATTTGCATCGTGTACAGCTCCAAACATTATAGATGCTGATGTACATTATGATACCTTGATTGTAGCTTTGGATAATACCAACACTAACTATAGTTTTAATTATTGGATAGATTATAAGTATGTTGGAAGTACAAATTACACTCAGTACAGTTCCGTTTTTCAAACGCCATTATCCATAGACTCAATAGTTGATAATAACCTAAATACTTCAATGATGTTGGAGGTATGTGCACACCGTTACTGTTATAACCAAGGTGTATATGTAGATTCTAGCGATTGGACATGCTATCCAACACCCATACCTGCCAATGCACCCATCAATTCAACGCCGTCAACATCCACTTCTGTAAGTGTAAATGGTGTGGCTCTGAGTTATACGAATCAGAACATTGCTACAGCTGCAATCAATAACACACTCAGTAGTACAATATCTACAGGTAATACACAAACAGGATGGCTGAATGGAAATGCGAATAATGTTGCTTGGTTTAACTTTGTTGCACCGGCATCAGGAAGCGTAATTATAGATGCAACGGGGATAGATCATTTGAATAAATCTTTTGGTCAGCCCATGAATGTGGCCAATAAAGCGGCAATATTTAGTACAACGGATGTAAATAATTCTAATGCATTTACATTGATCAGTGCCAATGATAATTCGATGTTTGATACCAACCTTGTTTCTTTTGATTGGGTGGTATGTGGATTAATACCGGGAAATACGTATTTCATGATGTATTCTGATGACGATAATACTGCCCAAGGAGGAGAATTCTCTTTGAGGTTAACAGACCCGGATGATTTAGATGATATTCAGTTTGTGAATAATCCGGGGATTTGTATGTCAGCAATAAGCACGGATTTAAATAATTTATTGACTCAATATCCAAACGAAGAAGGAGTATGGTTCTCAGATAGTTTAGAGATAAGTAGCGATATAATAGGAAGTCACTTGATACTAAATAATATTACGGGAGGACAAGTACCATTAGGTTATATATCGAATTTAGGTTGTGCTTCCGATACCATTTCTGTATTCGTTCAGATGGAAGAACTACCTCAAGCAGGAGTGGGTACAGCCATTCATACCTATAAAAATTGTCCGGTTAATTTATTTACAGCGTTTGACGGACAAACGATTAACCTAGGGGGAACCTGGTATGATTTCCAATGGAATGAGGTTGTGAACTATAGTAATCTTTCCGGCAATATTCCTGGTCAATACAATTATTATTATGTGGTTCAAGGAACAGTATGTCCTAGTGATACCGCAACGGTACTCTTAATCGTTGATCCCTCTTATGATTGTAATGCATCTACAATTAATGTATCTGCCTCAATAGAGGTTGAACTTTTTCCAAATCCAACACAGGGGAAAATAAATCTAAGGGTTTTAGGTTCAACAGAAAAAACGAGTTATAGAATATATGATACTAAAGGCAGTAGTCTGCAAGATGATTTCATTGAAATACCAGTGAATGAAATGGTGGTAATAGATGTACAAGAACTACGTCCGAGTATTTATTTCATAGAAATAAAAAAAGGGGAGTATACCACGGTTGAAAGGTTAGTGGTCCAATAAATCATTTGTAAGATAAACCAGAGAGGCATCCTAATGATTAGGGTGCCTTTTTCGTTTGCTATCTCAAGAAGATCTATTAATAAATATTGGACCGATAATTCAGCCTTAATTTTAAAATAGGGGAATTCTGCGTATCTTCAACCTAGAATGAAATACGCCCTACTTTTTGTATTGTTTTTAAGTGCTTGCACCACAGAAATTGTGGAGGATAAGCAAGATATTGCGCCTTTAAATTTGAAGGTAGATTACAAAGGTGTGTTTACCAATACTTATGGTTTAGATATGGATTTTGAGAATACTAACTTACCCTACTGGTGGTCCGAGAAATATATTGATAGTTTAGGTATTAAGCACATCGAAATAAAGGAGTTTTTAGCGGAAGACTTTGAAAAGGGTGTTGACTATACTGTTGCATTACCCAAGCGAAGAGTAAGGTTTAATTTCAACCGAGAGGGGGGATTACGTTCCATGCATAAGCAAGAGTTTTATGATGATATTTTAATCTCGAGCAAAGAATTTAAAATGGGGAAAACTGATCCTTGTGGTAGGGTGGAAGTGAGGCAAAAAGTGTTTAGCAAATATAAAAAGCGACATTTCTATGATCCTCTTCTAGAAAATATCACAGATGCTTACTTGGAACCGATGGACGATATTGATAGCACTTACATATACAAGGGAAGAAAGTCGGAAGTTTTATGCGTGAATGGATCCATGCAGCAATTAAACTATCTAAGGGATAGTCTAAATAAATCTGTTTATAGCGTTACTGGAAGTTTAAAGAGTCCTCAAATGCTCTGTTGTTATGGGGTTGAAGCAAGTGGTGATACCTTGCAACGTAATATTTATAGTAATAGCGGTGTATTACTTTTTCATAAAAGTAATGAGGGTGAAATAGAACATAAAAAATCTTTTACTTATGCAAATAATTTATTGGTAGAGATTAAGGACAGTCTTTTCATAGCCTATGATTTTGTGAGTGAAGAGAGTTATTTGTTTTTCTATGATAGTTTAGGTTTGCCTTCACAAATACAGCGAAAAGAAACTTTAGAGAACAGTGTTTCACAGCTTAATGCTGTTTATATACTGACATTTAATAAGTGATAATTAACTTGTTTTTTGATACTTTCTGTATTTTTGCCCTAGATAAAATCACCCTTATGAAACTACTTATTTTAATCGCTTTGATTTTGAGTTGTAGCATTGCATATACTCAAATTGACTTAACGAGCTCAGTCAATCATTCTTATGATTTTCCATTTGAAATTGGTATGGAAAGTAATTATTTCCAGTCTATTTATCACAAAGATGAAATTAAAGGGGCAGGCAATATTACAGGAATAAAATTGTATGTAAGTGAAGGTTTTTATTTAGGTGGAAACGATGATTTTGAGGTATATCTAGGAGAAACTAGTTCTAATAACTTTCAGAATATAGGATTAATAGACACGTCACTCTTGGAATTAGTAAGTGACACGAGTGTCCAGATAACCAAAGTTTGGGGTACAGATTATATACAAATAGATTTTCCTGTACCGTATAGTTATTCAGGTAATAGCAATTTGGTTGTTGGAATAAAAGAAAAGGGGAATGGGAAATATTATGGTGATTATCATGAAGGTTTTTATTGGAGTTACAGAAATGGAGCAACTCGTCGTACTTGGAGTGTTAATGGAGATATAGATTTGTCTTTACAAGGTCCGAACTCGAAGGTTGATAAATTATTACAATTAACCCTTCTAGGTATTAATCAAAGCTGTCCAAAGCCCAAAAATGTAAGTCCTGTTGACATAACTCAAACAGATTTATTTCTGACTTGGGAAGACCCTATAAGTTCTGGAGATTACCAAATCAAATACGGATTGGTTAATTTTATGAATTCTGGTTCGGGTACTGTTTTGACAAGTTCAATAGATTCGGCTTTAATTTTAGGTCTTACTTCAGCTACGCGTTATGAGAGTTATATCAGAAATGTTTGTGGCGTTGGTGATACAAGTGCTTGGGTTGGTCCCGTTTATTTTATTACAGAATGCGCCACACAGCCTACCCCATTTTTAGAAGATTTTGATGGTAATGCATCATGTTGGCATTACCGAAAGGGAAGATTGGATACGAATTCGAGGTTAGAGTTTATCAATCAAACGGGTATATATTTGGTTGGAGGACAAACTGGATTTAATCAATATCAAACCAATTTTAGAGAGTGGATTGTTTCTCCAAGTATACAAGTTTCGGGTTCTAATATGCAAGTGAATTTCGATTTAAAAAATGAATATGTTTGGGATGGAAAATACTACTCGTCTGCATGGGCAGAGGATGATACCTTAAACTTTGTTATTTCATATGACAATGGAGAGACCTGGGACAAAAGTAATGTACTGGCTCAATGGAGTATTAATCATTTACCAGCGGATAGTTACGAAAATGTAAGTATTCCTATACCGAGCACCAACGGTCCTGTTAAGTTCGGTTTTTATAATATTAATACTATAGCAAATAGTTATAGTATTATTGGGATAGACAATTTCAGAATAGAACAAATACCTAGCTGTAAACGTCCAAATCGTCTACATGTTAAATATGCTGATGACAAGAATATCTTTTTAGAATGGGAGGATACAATTTCAAATCAATGGGAGGTAGCATATGGTTTGGATGGTTTTTCAATTGGTACTGGTCAGGATACAATAATAAGTAACAAGGAACTACAAATTACCAATCTATTACCCGATGAAACTTACGATATTTATATCAGAACGAAATGTGGTAGTATAAATAGTCCGTGGTATGGAGCATTACCAGTTCATACAGAATGTCCTAGCGATACTGTAAATTATACTTTCAGTAATGATTGCTGGACCACTGGCATAGGCATACTAACAGATTCAACTCAAATGATTGCGAAATCTTCCAACTGGGATATGAATGTTTTAAGCTCCAGTATGGATCTTAGATATTTTGCTGTTAATGATTGGCTAATTTCGCCGAGTATTTCATTATCAGGCAATGGAGATTATTTAAAGTGCAAAATTAGAAATGTGGACTACAACATCAATCAGTATTATGGATGGGGAATTGATGATACTGTTGCTATTGTAATCTCTACAGATAATGGAATAACATGGGACATTAATAATGCACTCGAAATCTATACGTTTTCAAACCGGCCTAATTTATCCGATTTTTACCAGATGTATGATCTATCTGCCTACACGGGAAAAATTAAAATTGGGTTTTATGTGTCCTCGAAAAACAAAGATGGTGGAATGAAGATCTTTGTTGAAAACTTTTATCTAGGTCAAGTTCCCTCTTGTTCTGCTCCTAGTAATTTTTCTTTAGCAAATATTCAAGGTAATAGTGTAGATGTATTAGTTAATCATATTTTACCTGTTCAAGGGTACGAGGTATCCATCGTTAATGCTGGATCGCAACCCAATGTAAGTAATGTTGTTTACTCTACTATAGATTCAGTTCATGTTTCAGGACTGAGTCCAAATACAAATTATCATGTCTATGTAAGAAATGTATGTTCTAGTAGTGATGTAAGTATGTGGCAAGGCAGTCTCTTTTTTAAAACGCCTTGTGGGGTTGAACCTTTGCCTTATACAGAGTATTTCTCTTCTACTTGGCCCTCGTGTTGGGAAGAAGCACAGGGTGTACTTTCAGATAGTACAGTATTTACTTCCACATTTTCTTTTTGGGATTATAAGTATTGGGGAACACCTTTAGGCA
>NZ_JBVCPV010000160.1:0-7163 GCF_057456495.1 Lishizhenia sp.
ACCTGGTGATGATGGTAAAAACGAAATGTTTACTTTCTTAACAGCTTCAAATTACTCTTCTATTCGATTAGTAATTACAAACAGATGGGGTAACGTAATGTATGATCATACAGAAGAGTACGATTCAGCATTGTTACCTTCTCAACAAACAATGCCTGCTTGGGATGGTACGAACAAAAGTGGTACTCCAGCAGCAGAAGGAACATACTTCTACTACTTCTATTTAGAAGGAACAAGTGATGATAAAAATTCAGAAGGTCAAGGTTTCTTACAATTGATTAGAAAATAAGACCACTTAACGAATACAAAAGGCTTCTCCAACGAGAAGCCTTTTTTTTTGTTCAATAATTCAAGGATACAAGGAGAACAACATACCACTCCGTCTTGCTCCCTACTCTCTTTCATTACTCACTTCTGTAGCAGATAGCAATGGCAGCTTGCTTGCTTAGGGAGTTAGTAAAACTCCTTGCACTATACGACCGGAGGAAGTATAGTTAAAAGGATGTGTTTTACTTACATCACTAAACAAGCAACTACAATGGATAGCTGCTTCCCGCCAAGGTACTTGGAGGGTACAGCCTCATTATCCAATACAAAATATTAAACACAAAAAAAGCCCGACTATACAGTCGAGCTTCAATATTATATATATGCTAAGATTATCTCTTCGCTAATTTGTTGTCAGATACAGAAAGGCTTTTTCTACCTTTTCTTCTACGAGCAGCTAATACTTTACGACCATTTTTAGTCGCCATTCTGCTACGGAAACCGTGCTTGTTTCTTCTTTTTCTTTGTGACGGTTGGAACGTTCTTTTACTCATGACTTTCTATTATTAAGTATTTTAATTCAATCTTGTTTCCAGTGTTTCAGGGTTGCAAAGATATATAAATTTTCTTTTACGCAAAATACTTGCACAAATTTATTTAAAAATGAACAACTTATTCTACGCAAGCGTTACTTTTGTCCGAAAATAGCACGTAAATGTTAGGACCAAGAAAGAAAGGCAAACGAGAAAAAGTAAAATTAAGTAAAGAATCTGTACAAAAAGCAAAAGGAATCTTCTCTTATTTGAAGCCCTACTCTTTTGTTTTTGCCATTGGATGGATTTGTTTGGTACTTTCTTCGCTTTCTGGACTTGCTTTCCCATATTTAATGGGACAGTTATTAGGTGGAGAATCTGCTGAGACGCCAGCGTCAATGTCAGACACCGTTAGTCTTATTAACATGGACAACGTAAATGATGTTGCCATTTTACTTTTGATATTATTCGGTGCGATGTCTGTATTCTCTTTCTTTAGAGTAGTACTTTTTACCAACGTTACAGAAAACACCTTAAGAGATATCCGCAACGACGCATTCTCTAAATTGATTTACATGCCCATGGATTTCTTCAACCAAAACAAGGTTGGAGAATTAACCAGTAGAGTTTCTAATGATATTACGCAGGTACAGGAGACCTTGCGTACAACCATTGCTGAGTTCTTTAGACAGATTATTACTGTGGTAGGTTCTGTACTTTTCTTGGTGTTGACTTCTTGGAAGTTGGCTTTGATCATGTTGTCTACCGTACCGGTTATCGCTATTATCGCCGTTTTCTTCGGAAGGTTTATACGTAAACTATCTAAAAACGCACAAGACTTTAATGCAGAAAGTAACTCTATCGTAGAGGAGGCTTTGATGGGAATTACAAACATCAAGTCTTTTACACACGAGATGTTTACCTTAAACAAATACAAGAAAGCTACAGAAGAAATTAGAAACCTAAATGTTAAAAGCGGATTGTGGCGAGGAGTTTTTGTTTCCTTCATGATCTTCTTTATGACGAGTGCCATTGTATTTATTATCTGGCAAGGTATTAAAATGACACAAGGACCAGATCCTGAAATTTCATCGCAACAATTCTTTTCATTCATCATGTTTACCATAATGATGGGAGCTTCTTTTGGAAGTATTCCAGATTTATACGCAGGAATTCAAAAATCTATCGGAGCCGTAGAGAACTTGATGAACATTATTTCTGAAAAAACTGAATTTGAACAGAAAAAAGGTGAATTGCAACCTACCTTAGAAGGTAACATCAGTTTTAAAGATGTAAACTTTGCTTATCCTCAACGAAAAGATATAGAAGTCTTAAAAGGAATTTCTTTTGAAGCACAAAAAAACCAAACCATTGCATTGGTAGGAAGTTCAGGAGCGGGTAAGTCTACCATTGCCTCTCTCCTCTTTAACTATTATGATATTGATAGTGGTTCTATCTCCTACGATGGTAACAAAGTTGAGGACATCTCTGTTGAACATTTGCGTTCTCAAATGGCCATAGTGCCACAAGAGGTTATTTTATTTGCAGGAACCATCCGCGAAAACATCAATTTTGGAAAGGTTGATGCTACAGAAGAAGAAATAATTGAAGCGGCTAAAAAAGCCAATGCTTGGGCATTTATTAAAGACTTCCCACAAGGGTTGGATACAGAAGTTGGAGATAGAGGTATTCAGCTCTCAGGTGGACAAAAGCAACGTATAGCTATCGCAAGAGCTTTATTAAAGAATCCACGTATATTAGTTTTAGATGAAGCTACATCTGCTTTAGATTCTGAATCTGAAAGATTGGTACAAGAAGCATTGGAGAACTTAATGCAAGGAAGAACCTCTATCGTAATTGCTCACCGTTTGTCTACCATTAGAAATGCAGATAAAATTTTGGTTTTAGAACACGGTAAAGTTGTAGAACAAGGTACACACAGTGAATTGGTTCAAATTGAAAACGGAGTGTACGCAAACTTGAGTCAATTACAATTGAACTAAATCATCTAAGAACATTGAGTGTAATAAATGAGCACTTAGAATGATATATGAACGCCCGGCTTGAAAAAGCTGGGCGTTCTTTTTTAAACAAGGGTTATTTAAAAATGTCTGTTGTTAGTTTTTAACCAGCGAAGTATAATTCTTGAATCTTTAATTCTCCTTTCCCTTCTAAAAGTTTAAATATCTAAGGGTCTAAAAATCTAATTCCTATATTTAAGGTCCATAAAACTCAAAACCATGAAAAAACTTTCCGCATTCGCTTTAAGTGCCCTGTTTATTGCGGGTACTGCAACTGCACAGAAGAAAGATAAAAAAGAAGATGCTGTAATAGCTCCTAGTAGTTATGCCGCTCTTAAATTTAGAAATGTTGGTCCGGCTGTTACCTCTGGTAGAATTGCCGATCTCAAAGTTCACCCCAACAATCCGAATGAGTGGTTAGTTGCTGTGGCTTCTGGTAACGTTTTTAAAACCACGAATCACGGTACTACCTTCACTCCAGTGTTTGATAATTACGGTTCTTATTCTGTAGCATGTGTAGAATATGCTCCAAGTAACCCAAATACAGTTTGGTTGGGGTCTGGTGAAAACAACAACCAACGTTCAGTAGCTTATGGAGATGGTGTTTACAAATCCTTAGATGGTGGTAATACATGGAAAAACATGGGGCTCAAGAACTCCGAACACATTGGGAATATTATCATTCACCCAGAAAACGAGAATATTGTTTGGGTAGCCGCTTATGGTCCACTATGGAGCAAAGGTGGTGAAAGAGGCGTTTACATGACAACCGATGGTGGTGAAACATGGACACAGACTTTATTTGTCTCTGAAAACACAGGGATTTCAGAAATTGCAATAGATCCGTCTAATCCAGATATTTTATATGCTGCGGCACACCAGAGAAGACGTCACGTTTATACGTATATAGGAGGTGGACCTGAGTCTACCCTATATAAATCTACGGACGGTGGAAAAACGTGGAAAGAAAGTGCTAATGGACTACCAACGAATGACATGGGTCGTTTAGGTATAGCAGTTTCACCAGCTGATCCCAACGTAGTTTATGCCATAGTAGAAGCACGTTATGGAAAACAAGGTTTTTACAAATCAACCAACAAAGGTGAAAGCTGGAGCAAGCAATCTGGTCACGTAACCTCGGGTAACTACTACCAAGAAATCATTTGTGACCCCTACGATGTAAACAAGGTCTTTTCTATGGATACTTGGTTACACCACACAGAAGATGGAGGGAAAACTTTCAAAAAAACAGGTGAAGCCAATAAACACGTGGATAACCATACGATTTGGATCAACCCTAAAAATACAGACCATTGGTTGGTAGGTTGTGACGGTGGTATTTATGAAACCTACAATCATGCACAAGATTGGAAATTCTACGCAAATTTACCGGTAACTCAATTTTACAAGGTGGCGGTTGACAATGCAGAACCTTTCTATTACATCTACGGAGGTACACAGGATAACAATTCCCTGGGTGGACCTTCACAAACGATTAACAATGCCGGTATTTTAAATTCAGACTGGTTCATCACCAATGGAGGTGACGGATTTGAATCTGCGATAGACCCTGTTGAACCGAATATAGTATATGCACAATCGCAATACGGATGGTTGGTGCGCTATGATAAAAGTTCTGGAGAAAAAATGGGAATTCAGCCACAACCGGGAAAAGGAGAAGATGCTTACAGATGGAACTGGGATGCCCCCTTGTTGATTTCTCCTCACGATCATAAAACACTTTACTTTGCGGCCAACAAGCTTTTCAAGTCTACAGATAGAGGTAATTCTTGGCAAACTATTTCGCCTGATTTAACGCAACAAATCGATAGAAACGAGCTTCCTGTTATGGACCAGGTTTGGACGATGGATGCAGTAATGAAAAACAAATCAACGACCATTTATGGTAACATTGTAGCTCTAGATGAATCTCCTGTACAAAAAGGTTTGTTATACGTTGGAACAGATGATGGTTTAATCCAAGTTTCTGAAGATGATGGTAAAACATGGATTAAAATTGAAAGTGTTGAGGGAGTTCCTGCCAATACTTATGTAAATCAATTGTTTGCTTCTAAACATGATGCAAATACAGTTTATGCCATTTTCAACAACCATAAAAATGGTGACTTCAAACCTTATGTTTACGTGAGTAACAATAAAGGGAAAAGCTGGAAAAACATCAGTAATAATCTTCCTGAAAAAGGATCCACTTACTGTATGGAACAAGACCATAAAAACAAAGACTTACTATTTGTAGGAACTGAATTTGGAGCCTTCTTTTCAACAGATGCCGGAGCAAACTGGAATGCTTTGAAAAAAGGTTTACCAACCATTGCCGTACGCGATATGGATATTCAAGAAAGAGAAAATGACTTAGTTTTAGCCAGTTTCGGTAGAGGTTTCTATGTATTAGATGATTACGCTTTGTTGCGCCAGTTAAACAAAGAAAACTTAGATAAAACAGCACATTTATTCTCTACTCCTACTGCAGACCTTTATGTTCAAAGTAGTCCGCTTGGCTTACGAGGAGTAGGATCGCAGGGCGCGGCTTTATATGCAGCAAAGAATCCTAAGTTTGGAGCAACTTTCACCCTTCATTTAAAAGACGAATACAAAACTTTAAAAGACGAGCGTCAAGAAGCTGAAAAGGAAAAAGAGAAAAATGGTGAAGCCAATGTTTACCCAACATTAGAAGAGTTAAGAGCTGAAAAAAGAGAAGAAAAAGTTCAACTTATTTGGGTAATTACAGATGCTGAAGGAAATCCTGTAAGACGTTTATTTTCTACTCCGCAGCAAGGAACGCAGCGCATGACTTGGAACTTAAGATTGCCCTCTACGAACCCAATTCGTTTAAAGAAATTTAAACCTGGTAGATACAGTAACCCAGATGAAGGTCCTTTGGTTACTCCTGGAACTTATCAAGTAACCGTTTATTTGGAGGATAATGGTGAAATCACGGAATTAGTTCCGTCATCTAACTTCGAGGTGAAGCTTTTAGAAAATCAAATGTTAGCCAATCCTTCACAAGAAGAGAATTTGGCCTTTGCACAACGTATGATGGAAATCAACAGAAAGATTTCTGGTACAGCAAGTATGTATGTTGAAAACGAAGAGCGTTTGAAATACATTAAAGCGGCAATTTTACAAGCTCCGAATGCTGACTTAAGTTTAATGAAGGAAGTAAAAGCTCTGGAGAAAATGGCCGAAGAAATTAGAATTAAAATGTGGGGAGATGGATTAAAGTCTAGTTTAGAAATAGAAACAGCTCCAAGTATTGCTGGTCGTGTGGGTACTGTAAACTATCAACGTTATGGAACAACAGCAGCGCCAACAACTACACAGCAAAACGACATTGCAATTGCTGAAGAAGAATACGCAGCATTACGTCCGACTATAGAAACGTACATGGCTCGTGTAGCTGCCCTTCAAGAAAAATTGAATGCGGCAAATATTCCTTACACAAAAGGAAACAACAAAAACTTCAAAGCAGAATAATTTTTTTTACATATCGCCTATTTTTCGATAAAATTCATCGGGAAATAGGCGATTCTCTTTAAATGGATTATTTTCGAATCCGCTAAAAGAAACTCATCATATGCGTTATATATTTCTCGTACTAATTTGTACAATCTCCCTAGGTTTAAAGGCGCAACACACCCTTACTTTTCCAGAACTAGTATTGAAAGGAGAACAAGTTTCCTTCACCCTTACTACTTCTGAGGAAATTAATCATGTATGGATTAACGGTCAAAACATCGCCCTCATACCAACAGAAGATGGCTATAAAGGAGAAGTGGAAATCCACGATGGAGAAATAGAACTCAACGCGGGTTACACCCACAACGAACCTATGGTTATACCGGGTTGGTTGAGTTTATTACCTCCGCTTATCGCTATTGCACTGGCATTACTTTTCAAAGAGGTGATCTCATCCTTATTTATTGGAATACTCGTAGGAGCAGCAGTTTTCTCTTGTTATGCAGATGGGATTATCGGAATCTTTAGTGCATTTTTAACAGTGTTGGACAAATATATGCTTCATGCATTATCGGATGGGAGCCATGTTTCGGTCATACTCTTCTCCCTACTTATTGGTTCCATTGTTGCACTGATTTCTAAAAATGGAGGGATGCAAGGAGTAGTTAACCGCATCGTGAACTTTGCACAAACTAGAAGATCTGGAATGCTCACCACTTACTTTTTGGGGATTGCAATTTTCTTTGATGATTATGCCAATACACTTGTGGTAGGAAACACCATGCGTTCGGTTACCGATAAATTGCGCATCTCTCGTGAGAAATTGGCTTATATTGTTGATTCTACTGCAGCACCAATTGCGGCT
>NZ_JBVCPV010000161.1:0-7121 GCF_057456495.1 Lishizhenia sp.
ACACTCAACAACCCAATGAATAATGAAAAGTTTAAATGAATTAAAGACTGCTTTTGATGAAGGTCAAAAACTCAAATTTCTTTACTTCTGGGGACATCAACCCAATAGGGACGGAAGCGTAAGTAGTTCTTGTTTTAGTCAGTGGTGGGAGTGTAGTTTCACCCATGAAAACCAGCTCTTCTCCTCTACTGAACAATGGATGATGTACCACAAAGCATTGTTGTTTCGAGATGAAGAAATTGCACAAAAGATCCTGGAATCTAATTCACCAGGAGAAGCCAAAGATTTGGGAAGAAAAGTACATGGTTTTGACCAAAAAACTTGGGAGGAAAATAGATTTGACATCGTGGTTGAAGGGAATGTTTTGAAATTTAGTCAAAACGAAAACCTCAAAACTTTCTTGTTGAATACTCAGAACAGAGTATTGGTCGAAGCCAGTCCTGTAGATGAAATATGGGGAATTGGATTGACAAAAGACAGCGAAAAGGCTCAAAATCCACATACATGGAGAGGGTTAAACTTGCTTGGTTTTGCGTTGATGGAAACCAGGAGAATTTTAAAACCTTAAAATCAGCATAGAGAGAATTTCAATTCCACCTCCGAAAAAATTAAACAAACTATACAAATACTTATAAATAATGAAATCAAGGTGTTACATTGAAGCCGATCACAACAATGTTTTTGTTACCATTCAAAATCAACCTTCAGTACAAATGAAAGTGGGACTCATTTCATTATGTCTTTTACTTCTTATTCCATTTATGTATTTAATCTCTATTCCTCCTGAGGAAACGGATAAATCTGTATTTTTTGGTGGTTTAGTTTTCATTCTATTGTATTTGCTTTTGCCCGTAAGACTAACTCTATGGACCCTGAAAGGAAAAGAACAACTCATTTTCAATACGAAGAGTTTTTCCTTTCAAAACAATTACGTTTTTTTTGACACACCGTTAAACACCACACCCATTGGCCAATTTTCCATCTATTTTGCCCCGGATAAGCTGCACAACAAAAACAATCCTGAACAACCATTAGGTAAACTTATTGTACAACACCTCGATAATGAAACGGGACTTCCTTATCATTTGTATACAAGTGCTTTTCCTATCAATGACTTCGACTACATGAATATTATTGATCAAATAGAACACGTTTTTACACATAGAAAAATGTTAGAGGGTCAATTTGTATTTTCAATGAATTAATAAACAATGGCAAGGAGAATCCTATTATTCAAACATATAATCTTCACTGTTTTTTGCGTAATTGCATTTCATAATCAAGTTCACTCCAAAAGAATATACGCGCTCCGAATATGTGTAAAGAATGGATTTGATAATTCATTAATTAAGAATGCCCAAATTTTATTTGATACAGACTCTTCCAATGTTTACTTTACAGACAGCCTCGGCTTCGTAATTTTAGATTCTTGCACAAGCGAAATAATCAATTACACAATAAAACACCCCTTGTATAAAGATTACGTGGGAAGTATATACAATAGAAAAAGAAAAGAGGATGTTTCTAAACATGTTCGAATAACTCTAAAGGAAGAGTTTTTAAAAGATTTTTTTCAACCCTACTATGCAAAGTCTCTTAAAGAAATGCAGCATAATATAGAGCTATATCCAGACAGTTGTTTTAATGCGACATTTCCTGGTGGTGAAAAATTCATGAAGAAATTTTTTCTAATGTATAGTGAATATCCAGAGAAAGCTAAAGAAAACTATGATAAAGGAAAGGTTTACGCATCATTTATAATTGAAAAAGATGGTCATATTTCCACTATTAAAATTATTAAATCTGTTTCCACAGAAATTGATAGAGAATTTAAAAGAGTAATTGAACTTCTTCCCTCTTTTATTCCTTCCTTCTGCGAGGGAGTGCCAGTTCCAAGAGAAGTAATCTGGTATGCTTCATTCTACATAAATTAAGAAAAAACACTTTAATCTGTATCCACCTCCTAGTTTTAGGAGGTGGTCTATTACAAAAGCTATTTCAACAAATTAATTGAAAATTAAAATCCTCCCTTGCCTATTTCTTTTCAGGACAGAAAACCTTAATAGAAAAGATTGCTTACTAATTCAGTAACCACTCCTAAGAGTGATTTAAACTTTTTAAATCTTTTTAAATCAGGCCAAAAACTAATTCATCTACATTTCAGAAATGAAGGATAAAAACAATAACATTAAAAATTTCAAGGTCTTAGGAATATCCATATATAAAAAGAAAAGAATTTGGGAAGAGCTTTTAACCACACCCGAATTTAGAGCCCCCCCTCAAAATCCAGCATTATCTTACCTACTTGAAAACCCATATTTAGGTTTACGTAAAGATTTCTTATGGCATCACGACGAAGAGAACAATACGATAAAAAGTGTACTTTATATACTTTTTGATCTTGTATTACGCAAGAAACTCGATGTTCATGAATACACAGACAGACGTTATGTTCTGGGTTATTTTTTTAAGAAAAATTTAAGTGGATATTACTTCACCCTCGCTAAAAATGAACCTAAAACGCTCCCCCCTTTTACAACTAATATTTTCAACGTATTGTATAAAAGCATTGAAAATAATCAGGGAAAATTGAGCTTTGAATTAGCCATTCATGTGATTTTAGATTTCCTTATTTATCCCAATGAAAAACACGTGAATCCTTTTGTTGAATATCATAAAGCAATTTTAAAGTATAACGCTGAAAATCAATCTTGGTTTACCCTACATAAAACCAAAGAAAGCTACTTTGTTCCAGAATATTTCTATTTGAGTTATGATAATGAAAATTTGAAGAAAGAAGTAGAAACATTCGATAAATTCATCGCTGCGGTAAAGGAGTTTATAACGATTAACGAACCAGCGGCGAACATTTATTTATATATAAAACAAATCCTTTTAAGAGAAATGCACAAAAGAAAAATTAAAGAAAACTAAACCTTAATAATCTACCAAGTAAACTAAATACTCATAAGACTTTTTATACGAATAGTACTATCTTTATTTTATGCAAAAAAACATCAATCCTCAAAGGATAGCTATTTTTAATACTGCCGTAGCAAGCTATTTCATTTTTCTCTTTATCGCAGCTCAATTAGAGTTTAAAGCGTCGTGGCTAGGCTTTTTTGTGGAACTACTAACTATACCCTGCTTTTTTGGACAATTCGTGCTCTTATATTTTAGTATGAAGCAGTTGAAAACCCATAAAGACAAGAAGTTTTTTCTTTACTCCACCTTAGCAGTTTTGGTTACTAGCATTGTTACCTGCGTTAGTCTAATTTTAAGTTTTCTGTAGCAAGCTTTATTCTTATTCTATGCATAATAAAAAAAATGCTATTTTCGTTGGCAAAATTTTAAACACTATAAAACTCAAACTACTAAAAAGGGAATCAGATGATTTCCTCATTAACTATTAAATCATGAAAAAAATCAACACGCTACTACTTTTACTCCTAACTACCCTACTTTGGAGCTGTTCGGGATCTGACACCTATCAAGGTAAATGGAAATGCATGAATGCCGACGAAGAAAAATTCGAACTCTATTTTTCTGAAGATAATGTCAAACTTATTAATCATAGCGATACCGTATTAGAAAGTGAATATGGTCAATACAAATATTCCTACAAAAATGGGATAGTAACCTATGGAATAAGTGGTGAAAATATTGGAACATGGTATCTTTACTTCCCCTATGAAGACGATAAAAACCGTGGACTTATCCTTGATGCGCAGGAGAATATTATATGTAGCATCTCTAAAGAGGATTATTTGAAAATAGAGCAATTAATAGACTAAGTAAAAGTAACTTTTCTCTTCCCCACCGTTAGAAGAAAATGAAAGCTATTCTACTTTTAATCTTCCTTCTAACGGTTTATGCAGCTCCGGTAAATGCAAGGTATAGAATGATATACATGGATGAATTACTTGAAGAAACAAGTGAACTAGCCGAAATTGTAATACATTCTTATACATACACTATTGATACGCTTGGAGATACTTCTCCTCTAAGAATGTATAAAAGCGTATACTGCATGCAATATTCTTATAGTCATCAACCTGACTCTATATTCAAATATATTCCCCAAAGAAACAGTAAATACGGCTGGGTGCTTTTTGCTCACCAAGACAGCATTCTATCCCAATCCTCACTTCATCAAGGCTTTTGGCCAAGAGTAAATGACACGGTATTCGTCTTTTTTGATTTTCAGGGTGAAATAAGTTTATTCGGCAGAGAATTAACTTTAAATAGAATACAACTCTGGTCACCCTACCAAAACTCCTCTTGGACAACCCTCTTTTATGCTTGTGCCCCTTTTGAACAAGATAATAGCGGTAATTTTAATCCAGGTTTTTTAATGGGTCAAAAAGAGAAAGCCAAAGAAAAGGGCTATGATTTAGCGAGTGTTTTTTACCTCTTAATAAGTCGAAAAGATTTAGACGAAATTAAAAGTATTCGAACAAAGCCGAAATAAAAATACCTCAAGACCTCTGATCTCTTAAAAAAATCGTTAAATTGTCTCTAGACAAACCCTTTAGCATAACATAGATGAAACTACTACTTGGAATTTCAATCCTATTCTTTTCACTAGGTAATTCGGTAAGCATTGCACAAAGTTTAACAGACAAACAAGAGCAAGAAGCTTATGAAGCTGGAATTTTCGAAGCCAGGGCTACGGAGACACTTCAAATCAAGGTAGAAACGGACTATCTAACACCTTGCGAAACCAAAGCGTATACGAAGTATGGTGTACGCCCTATACTTTTAGGTACTTCACTATCGGTGTATGAAGAAATAAAATCCACTGCCTTCAACGAAGTTATGTACCAACGCATTAAGGACAGCTTGGATGTGGACCAAGATGTTATCGGTAAGCTAGATTCTAACCAAGTTGTGTTTGACAATAATGACTATGCTAACTTTTTCAAAGCTATTACCCAAGAAAAGATCTCAGATAGTCTTGTAAAACTCCAACTTCCAACAGGAACATTGGAGAAATTAGGTTACCCCTACTTAAAATCGCTTAAAATTAAACATTTGAGCTCCGATACCTGGGTTTCGATAAGCGATTTAGAAAAAGGTGTAACACTTAATTCATTCAATAAAGCGTACTTAGATTTTGTTACAGACCCCAATGAAATTGAACATGATAACTTGTGCATAGACCATACGTTCTACGCTCTTCTCATTGAATAATACAGCTTATAAAGCTAAAACAACCTATGGTAGCACGCTGAACATGTTACTTGAGCATCACATTCATATTTTTTTATGAATTATAGGTCTCTACGTTTCAATAATCTGTACCCTAAAAACAAGTAAATCACCGTCCAAACCAAAGCTGTTGCAAAAGCTTTTATACCGAACCCTGTATCATACTCCACTTGCGCTCCCATAGCCTGCCCCATTTGTTGTGCAGTCTCTAATTGAGAGAAAGGTTCTGGCGTTAAATAATACAAGGACATCAGGGGTAAGTAATGGTTCAATTCTGCCGCTACTTCAGGCATATCAAAGGTCCAACGGATAACCAATAAAATGATCAATTCAAAGACATACCATACAAATACCAATCCCAGTGTTAAGGCAGATTTACGGATCAATAAGGCAACCAGCATACAGAAACTAATAAAAGCGATATGCTTTACAAAATAGCCCAGCATGTACACATATCCTTCAAAATAATCGCTCATTGTGTAGTCTGCAGAATGTATCCACCCCAACAAAGAGCTTAACAGCGTAATAAATACAGTTGCCACCAAACTAAAAAATACAACAGCCAAAAATTTAGAAAACAAAAACTCACGTTTACTCAATCCATCTATCAAGTTTTGTTTCAAGGTTCTACCCGAATATTCCATGGTAATGGAATTGATAATGATGATGGCTAAAAACACTTTGAACCAAGCGGTAATAAATGCAGCTATTTTCCAAATTATAGGAAAATCAAATACTCCTTCTTTTGCCAAATCAAAAGTAAATAAACCAATGTTAAACTTCACTGCTGTCAAAAGAGCCAATAAGGAAAGTAACCCCAAATAAAGGAAGATCAACACCTTTACCAACTTGTTATTCCACAGTTTAAAAAGTTCTATTTGTAATAATCGTATCATGTTCTTAGGCTTGGGTTAATTGAATAAACTGCTCTTCTAAACTCTCCTTCTTAAATACTAGATGTGAAAGACTTACACCGTTTTGCATTAAGTAGTGATTTAAACTCGAAGGTGTGATAACATCTTTAAAAAACACGCGGTAAAGTCCATCTGCTTCCGTTATTTTCTCAAAAGAATTGTGCAATTTCAATTGCTGTATCATTTCCTCGGCATTGTCTGCTTTCAATTCAAAAAATCCATTGGAAGCTATCAATTCATCTACCTTTCCGTTGTAGAGCATTTTTCCTTTTTGCAAGATTAAAACATGCGTACACACCTTCTCCACTTCGTCCAATAAATGAGAAGCTAAAATCACGGTAGTTCCACTTTTAGCAATATCTTTTATCAATTGCCTGATTTGTAAAATCCCTTGCGGGTCAAAACCATTGGTCGGTTCATCTAAAATCAAAACATCAGGATTGTTTAATAAAGCGGAAGCTATGGCCAATCGCTGTTTCATTCCCAAAGAAAAGGTCTTGAAAGCATCGTGTTGTCTGTCTCCCAAACCTACTAAAGTCAACTTTTCTGAAATATTCGCTGTATCTATTTGTTTGATTTTACAGACCAATTCTAAATTTTTGTAAGCAGTCATGTAAGAATAGAAATTCGGACGTTCTATCAAAGCACCTATGCGCTTTAAAGCATCTTGCGGAGAGCTTTTTCCTCCAAACCAACTAAAAGTTCCAGCTGTTGGGTTGATGACATTTAACAACATGCCCAAGGTAGTAGATTTTCCACTTCCATTAGGTCCCAAGAGTCCGTAAACAGCTCCTTTTTCTATACTTAAATCGATTTGATCTACAGCTGTGAGTCGCCTGTATTTCTTGGTGAGTCCTTTGACTTCTAAAACACTTTCCATAGTAGTTAAAGTTTGGATGCATTGAAAGTAACAAAATTCTTTACAAGAAAATATGCCTTTGTACAAGTGGTGATTTTTAGGGGCAAATAACCGCGCTATCCTTACAAGCTAACTCC
>NZ_JBVCPV010000162.1:0-7107 GCF_057456495.1 Lishizhenia sp.
GTAGTGTAATTAATTGTTTCATGTTTTTTATTTAGGTATTTACTATTTTAAGTTGATCGCTAAAATAATTATTCTCTTTTAATGCAATATGGATTCATATCAAAAAAGCACAACCCTTTTGAGTTGTGCTTTTCCTGCTAAAACTAAAATCTTCTATTTTATACCTCTTGCTTTTTTAATGGCTTCGTAGGCATCATTGATTTGTTGGAATTTCTCTTTGGCGCCTTTTTGATATTCATCTCCCATTTGGGCCACTTTATCCGGGTGGAACTTGATGGCCATTTTACGGTAGGCTTTCTTTATTTCATCGTCCGTTGCAGCCTTGGTAATTCCTAAAATTTTATAATCGCTGTCTGTATCTCTTTGGAACATGTTTTTCACAGAGGTATAATCACTCGTTCCTACGCCTAATAAGCGAGAAATACGGTTGATTAAATCACTTTCTGCTTTGCTTACACTGCCATCTGCTTGAGCAATTCCGAAAAGGTAGTGGATCAATTGTGTGCGCATGGCAGGCTGCATACGCATGTTAACGTCTCTGCAGATTTCATCTATAGGAATTGAAGGGGTATCTAAAAATTGCTTTAAGGTTTGTAAATGAGTTGTATTGAATTGGTTTCCAAATTGTCTGGAAAAGAATTTTTTTACATAGTTCAACTCTACTTTCAATACTTTACCATCTGCTTTCATTACTGCTGCTGATAAGGCAATTAACATGGTTGGGAAATCGTATTGCTGACTTTGTCTTTGGTAATAGTTAAAGATGTCTTGCGGATTTCCATAGCTTCCCCCGCCAGTACTTGCTCCAGCACCAGCTCTGTTAAAAGCACCTTGAAAGTCGCCATTTTGAAAGGCGTTGAGTTGCTTTTTTAGAACTGGGTAAACATCAGCGATGGCTCCAATGAAGAATCCAAATATCGCCCAACCTATGCTGTATCCAAAAAATAAAAAACCTAATGCTGCAAAAATGAATTTATAATATCCTGTTCCCATAGTATAAAAAAAGGGACGCCGAAACGTCCCTTTCGTGTGTTATATTAATTCTACACTTCGTTTTACGAAGTCGTTTAATTTCTCTCCCTTTAGTAAGCCTTGTGCTAATAAAGCAAGGTCTGCCAATTGTTTGGCTTTGTTTTCTTTTACTGAACTATCAGCTTCTCCCAAAATGTCAGAAATCTTAGGGTGATTGCTGTTAATTACCATGTTGTAAGTTTCAGGGAAAGCACCCATAAATCCAGCACCTCCGTATTTCTGTTGCTCCATCATTCTTCGGATGAATTCTGGTTGTGTCAATACAACTGGAGCGTCTGTTTCAGACATGCTTTCGAATTGTACTTTGTATTTTTCACTGTCTACAACACCTTCAAACACCGGTTTTAAGGCTTCTTCGTCCTCTTTAGAAAGTTTAGAAGGAATATCATCTCCTTTTGCAATTAACTTGTCTAAAGTATCAGCATCTACACGTGCAAAGCTTACATTCTCGAACTTGCTTTCGATGTTAGAAATCCAGTGCGAAACCAATGGACCGTCTAACTCTAATACTTCGTAACCTCTGTCTTTCGCAGCTTGTACAAAGCTGTATTGCTCGTCTTTATTGTTGGTGTATAAGAAAACTGTTTTACCGTCTTTATCAGTTTGAAGATCTTTTACCTTTTCTTTGAATTCTTCAATTGTAAAGTATTTATCTTCTGTTGTTTTTACCATAGAGAAAGCTTTCGCTTTGTCAGCAAATTTCTCATCAGACAAGGTTCCGTACTCAATAAAGATGCGTAAATCTTCGTATTTGCTTTCGAAATCTTCTCTGTCTTTGTTGAACATCTCACGTAACTTATCCGCTACTTTTTTGGTGATGTGAGAAGAGATTTTCTTCACATTGCTATCACTCTGTAAGTAAGAACGAGAAACGTTTAATGGAATATCTGGTGAATCGATAACCCCGTGTAATAAGGTTAAGAATTCAGGAACGATTTCCTCAACACTGTCCGTAATAAATACTTGGTTAGAGTACAAGTTAATTTTGTTACGTTGTACTTCTACGTTTTCCTTAATCTTAGGGAAGTAAAGAATACCTGTTAAATTGAACGGGTAGTCTACGTTTAAGTGAATGTGGAACAAAGGCTGGTCAAAGCTCATTGGGTACAATTCACGGTAGAAAGTACCATAGTCTTCATCTGTTAAATCAGCTGGTTTCTTTGTCCAAGCAGGAGCAGGATTGTTTACTTGATTTGGTACTTCAACACTAATTTGTTTTACCTTATCGTTTTCATCTTTTTCTCCAGAAGGATCGTCCTTTGTTTCTGTTTTCGTACCAAAAATTACTGGAATTGGTAAGAATTTACAGTATTTGTCAAGTATACCTTGGATTCTGGTTTTTTCTAAAAATTCTTTAGACTCTTCAGAAATGTGAAGAACGATTTCTGTTCCTCTGTCTGCTTTGTCAATTTCAGTAATCGTGTACTGAGGATCTCCGTTAGATTCCCATTGAACTGCTTGTGCACCTTCGTAACGCGCTAATGTTCTTATTTGAACTTTATCAGCAACCATAAAGGCAGAGTAGAACCCTAAACCGAAGTGTCCGATAATGTTTTCTGCACCTTCTTTACCTTCGTATTTTTGAACGAATTCTTCGGCTCCAGAGAAGGCAATTTGATTGATGTATTTATCAATCTCCTCAGCTGTCATACCAATACCATTGTCTTTAATGGTTAAAGTTTTAGCTGCTTCGTCTAAAATTACCTCAACTTGTAAGTCACCCATTTCACCGGTGTACTCACCATTGTTGGCAAAGAATTTTAATTTTTGAGAGGCATCAACTGCGTTCGATACTAACTCTCTTAAGAATATCTCGTGGTCAGAATACAAGAACTTTTTAATGATCGGAAATATGTTTTCCGTTTGTACATTAATATTACCCGTTTTCATATATATTAATTTGCGTTGTGTTTGGCTCCTGTAAGTCAATCTTTATGCCAGTGGAGTTCTGCTGACAAATTGACGGTTTTATAAAGTGTAATGCGACAAATTGTAGAAAGTAACAGGTGAAATTTGTCAGATGATAAAGTTTAGATATGTATAAACTTCTCACGAAATGTAATTTTTTGTATTGTTTTTCAGGCTGAAGCTGAGTATTTTAGGTAGTTAAATATGTCGTTATGAAAAAGCTACTACTCATTTGTCTATTTATTCCCTTCTTACCTTTTGCACAAGAAGATACCATTCAAGAATTAGAGGGGGTGGATATCAGTGCCTTTCAGCAAGTAAAATTACCTACGCTTGAGGATGAATACGTCTTGGATTATTTATTCGATGGTGATGATATCGTGCTTTTATCTAAAATAAAGTTAGTGTATGTATTAAGAAGAGTAAATGCCAAATTCGAAGAATTAAGACGTACCACACTTGATCAAAAACCAGAGGGGTTTTATACAGATTGTATGGGGTACCATCATTTATTTACTTCAGATTCTGCCTATCAAATCTATTTCCATGAACATGAAGTTGAATTTTTATATCCCATGCAAAAGGATAAATTTTTATCGCTCCTGTCCAATTGTGTTGGAACAACCGATAAAGGCTTGGTTTATGAAACTTTTTTGAATAAAAATCAAACGCATATGTTTATAGAGTTTGATACGGTGAATGATGTTAATAACCTACTTTATATGTCCAATGATATGGAGAACTATTACAGTTTGCTGGAAGACCAAATCAGACATGAACGAGAGTGGGCGGCAAACATAAATAACTTATCAGCTATGGGGATTAATTTTAATCATATGGTTCTATCGAAAGAGGCTTATGTTCCATTTTTCAACATAGATACAGGTTACGTCATATTAAATCACAAAGAAAACATTGGTATCAAAGGGAGCTCCTTTGAAAGTCAAGAAATATTTGATATCATTTATCACCATAAAGAAAGTTGGGCAGATCATATTATTCAAGCAGAAAATGGCGATGTGTTTTACGCGAAGTTATTGGATGGAGGATTGATAATGGTTCAAGACTTGGGCAATGATTTTAAAGAAGGTGGTAAGCTTACCCACATTCATAAACATACCTTTCCTCAACAAATTAAAATAAAAGATGGCTATCTCTATTACTTGGCAAGAGAACACAAGGAAGATAGTTACATCAAGCTGTGGAAAGTTAAAGTTTAATTTTCTTCACCAAATTCTTTTCCTTCTTATCTTAGTCGCATCTATGGCAAGGAAAAAGCAAAAATACTATGTGGTTTGGGAGGGACATGAACCCGGGATTTATACTTCTTGGGCAGATTGTAAACTTCAGATTGAAGGATATACCAATGCCAAGTACAAAAGCTTTTTAACCAAGGATGAAGCGGAACACGCCTTTGCTGGAAGCTATGAAGAGGTGAAAGGAAAGAAGTCAGGTGCTACCATCTCTCGCGAAGACATGGTTAAACAAGGTATTGAATTAAACTCTATCTGTGTGGATGCTGCCTGTGCTGGTAATCCTGGTAAAATGGAGTACAGGGGAGTATATACAAAAACAGGAGAGCAGCTTTTTATAAAGGGTCCTTATCTAGACGGTACAAATAACGTTGGAGAATTCTTGGCACTTGTACACGGTTTAGCTTTGTTAAAGCAAAAGGGGAGTACCATGCCCATTTATTCAGATTCAAAAATTGCAATCTCTTGGATCAAACAAAAGACCTGTAAAACCAAGTTGGCGAAAACAGAGAAAAATCAACAACTACATCAATTAATTGCACGAGCTGAGCATTGGCTACGCACCAATCAATACTCTACAGAAATTCGTAAATGGGAAACCAAAGTCTGGGGAGAAATACCTGCAGATTTTGGGAGAAAGTAAATACTGCGTCTTAAGCTTTTGGATAAACTTTTTTTAATTTATCTATGATAATTTGTGGGGAGTGAAGCGCATTAGCGGCCTGACTTATTTCTTCAGGACTATATTCACTTTTTAGGATAGTTTCAATTCCTTTTACCCATGCTTCAAGTTTGTTCTCAACCAATACTCTACCTTCCGGAATAGTTACCTCTGGGATGGGGTCGATGTTAGAAATCAAAATAGGTCTTCCCGCCATTTGTGCCTCAACACTTACTACACAAAAGGTTTCTGACCGTGTGCCGTGCATAAAAAAATCACTTTGGTTGAGGAAAGCGTTTATGGCTGCAGGATCTTGAAGTCCTTTAAAATCTATTGTTAAAAAGGTACCACAAAGTGCCAGTAGTTCTTCTTTTATAGTGCAATATCCACAATGTATCAATTGAATGTTTTGCTGATGCTTTTCTGCATAAGAATTCAAAGCTTCAACCATTAGTTTGGGAAGCTTGGTGTTGTATTTGCTATCATTCCAAGTACCTATAGCAATGGCAGTGGGTTGTTTATTGTTTTGCGGGGGGTGAGGAAAGAAATTCTTTTTTGAAATAACATTGGGTACTACTTCTTGGGGGGTAGTAGGAACCAGTTCTGAGATGATTTCTTGAAGCTGTTTAGAAACCGGAAGAATGTATTGTGCTTTTTCCAAGGCTTTTCTATAAGCCCTGCGGGTAATCATCGAATGGAAATAACGCTTGAATTGGGAGTGATGCTCACTGATAAGGTAGGGGGTGTTCGTTTGTGAAGATAGGTATTCTGCCATCACACCATTTGGATGTGTTACATTCGCATGGATTATATCGTATTTCTTGTTTTTTATTGTTTGGAGGACCGTTTTCCATACCAACAGTTTTTGAAGAAAGTAAAAGAGATAAATAAACTTCCAGAACCTTGAACTAATTTCAATCTCTGTATGGAAAGGCTCTATTTGGTGTACTTCCTTCTTAAAAATCTCTTTGCCCGAGTGTATGTTAACGGTAATTAAATCTACCTCGAAGTGTTCTTGGATGAGTTCAAAATGCTTAGCAATAAAAGCACCGTTTTTACTTTTCGCATTGGGATACCAGTGACTTGTAAAAAGAACTTTCATACTTTACTTCTTTTGAGTTAATACTTTCAACTTGGCGATTAGACCGGATCTTTTGACGTAAATGAGAATAATACCTAGCGCTAATAGATTTAAGAAAATACTCATTTGCCAAGTAATATGTACAGTATACTGTAATACGCTGATTAAAGCCAGTCCCAATAAACTAACCAATAGAATCTGACGGAGTGCTTTGGTGATTACTTTCAATTTTAATTTATGCGATACAAAGATCAATTTAAAGATATTGATTACCGATAAACTAATTCCTGTGGCGAGAGCTGCACCAGCAACACCGAACCATTGAATGAAACTATAATTTAAACCAAAGTTGAGCACCGCTAGCACGAAAATGCTGTAGGTAGTGACTTTATAGTATTTAGATAAGTTAATGATTAACCCATTTATACCGGTTGCATTTACTATAAACTGACCCATCCCAAAGAACAAAATTATCCAAAATGAATCTTTTAGGTTTTTAAAGACCAAACCTTCTAACCAATTGATATTAATCAGAAGAAGAGAAAGTAAAATACTGCTCACCAATATCCCGTACTGAGCACTTTGTTGGTACATCTTTTCAATTTCCTTATTCTTGTTCTGTTTCCACCAATTACTCACCATAGAGTACATGATTTGGAACAAAGGACGCAAGGGAATTGAGACCAAGGTTGTTAAATAAATAGCCGTTTTATACTTACCAGATTCCACCTCACCACTGGCCAATAAAGCTCCAATCATAAGAATATCTATGTTGCTAACAAATGAAGAACTAAATCCTGCAACTATCGTGTAAAACCCATATTGGAGATATTCCTTAATCGGCATTCCACGTTTGAAAGCAAAGAGATCTTTTAAGGCAAAAACTTTACTTCTGATCAAATTAAAGAAAGCAAAGAGGAGTACAATTAAATAACTCAATACATAGAGATAAACAAAATCTACAAAGCTCAAGTCAAATAGAAGGTAGATACCTATAGAGGCTGTTTGAATTAAACGCAATAAGAATTCTCTTAAAAAGAACACCTGGGCAGATTTATAGCTAATGATGAGATAAGAGCAAAGTAACTGAAAAAGTGTGTTGAATAGAACAAAGAAGGGGATGGTAAGTAGGAGGGAGAGGTTACTTGTCCAATCCCCGTTATACTTACTAA
>NZ_JBVCPV010000163.1:0-6988 GCF_057456495.1 Lishizhenia sp.
AGAAAGATAGTAGCAGGGAATTATAAAATGAATTTGAACCCAGCAGAAGTTGCTGAATTGTTCGACGGTATTACAGATTATCATTTTATTGAAGAAAATAAGGAAATGAAAGTGTTTCCTCCGTTTATTTATTTGTCAGAAGCATTAGCGAAATTGGGGAAATCTCCAATTACTGTAGGTGCACAAAACGGATACTTTGAAGCCAAAGGTGCTTTTACTGGAGAAATCAGTATGGCGCAATTAAAGGCTTTTGAAGTAGAGTCTGTATTGGTAGGACACTCTGAGAGAAGAGAGATCTTTGGAGAAGACAATGCGATCATAAAAAAGAAAGTAGACGCTGCCTTGGCAGAAGGATTAGAAGTGATTTTCTGTTGTGGAGAACCTTTGGCGGTAAGAGAAGAAGGAACACAAAAAGATTTTGTAATCAAACAATTGGAGGAGAGTTTATTCCACTTGTCTGCAGCGCAAATGAAAAATGTAGTGATTGCTTACGAACCAATTTGGGCGATAGGAACAGGTAAAACTGCTTCTAGCGCACAAGCTGAGGAGATGCACAAAGACATTCGTGCGGCAATTGCAGCAAAATACTCAGAAGAGGTAGCACAAGGTACTTCTATTCTTTACGGTGGAAGTGTGAAGCCAGACAATGCACAAGAGTTATTTGCTTGTGAAAATGTAGACGGTGGATTAGTAGGAGGAGCTTGTTTAAAAGCGGCTGACTTTATTGCTATTGCTAACGCACTTTAATTGCACCCTTTAAACGCACAGATATGGAGTATCTAGAATTAGATATCAAATTGAGTCCAGTTTCACCGTGGGACGATATCATCGTTTCTCAATTGGCAGAATTAGGTTTTGAAAGCTTTACCAATGATAAAACAGGGGTAAAAGCCTATGGACCGACTGCTGATGTAAACATGGATGAGGTGATGGCGCAAACTTTACTGGGAAATGTTCCAGAAGGGTTAGACTTGAGCTTTACGCAAAATACCATTGCAGAACAAAACTGGAATGCTACATGGGAAGCTGATTTTGAACCCGTTTTTGTAGAAGATAAGTTGAGCATTTTAGCTCCTTTCCACGATGCAAGTGTGGCCAAGGGAATGGTTGTTGAAATTCAACCGCAGATGTCTTTCGGTACCGGACACCACCAAACAACGTGGTTAATGTCCAAAGCTTTGTTTGATGAAAACTTGGAAGGTAAACGCGTATTAGACGTTGGTTCTGGAACAGGAGTTTTGGCCATTGTTGCTAAGAAATTAGGAGCTGGCTTTACGATGGGTACTGATATCGAAGAAGGGGCTGTAGAAAATGCCATAGAAAACCAAGGTAGAAATGATATCGATGATATTACTTTCTTATTGGGAGATATAGATGTGGTGAAAGAAGACAATTTTGATCTGCTTTTGGCCAACATCAACAAAAACGTATTAAAGGCACACATGCCAACGTATGCATCTTTATTGAAATCGGGTGGGAAACTGAAATTAAGCGGTTTTTTCGAATCTGATGTAGATGAACTTGTAACTATTGCTGCACAAAACGGTTTTACAAAGGAAGGTGTACTTCTGAAGGAAGGTTGGGCCGTGATACAGTTAATAAAAAATTAAGAGCAGTTAATACTTGGTGCCGTAAGAGTCTTGATTTTTACGGCACTAAACCTTTCCTTTACCTTACACCCTTTTTATTTATACCCTATTGGCGTAAATTAAAATTGCGTTAGCCCTTTGTTATATTTTACTTAAAATGAAACAGAGCGCTTTTGGGGTGGACTTAAATTATTCATTCTATTGTAAATTAGTAAACATGAAAATAGCTGTAGTACTAAGTATACTTTTTTTCTCTTTTCAGACACTAGCTCAGAATTATAGTGCCGACAGAGAGAAGTTTTTTAAAGAGCTTCAAAAGGAGTTAAAACCACTTACACCAAAGGAGGAATTCGCTTTTATAGAGGATGTCTTTGAAATGAACCTTTTGGAAAGTGATTTGATTAAAGATGAGGTTTTTGAACGCATGGTGAAAACGGCTAATCTCATTATAGAGAAGCGCATGGATGCTTACCCAGAAGTATACAACTACGTATTTTCTGTGAACGCTTTGATGGAGAAAAAAGCCAACGATTCTTACACAGCTTGGCACCAGGCTATCGACAAACAGTTAGATTCTAGAAATTCAAGAAAATTTGAAGAATTTATCCAGGTTTCGAAAGCATTCTTTCAACGTAGAGTAATATACATCAACAATGGATTTGAGTGGTTTTATGAAGGTGGAGCCTTTGATTTTGTCTACAACAGAGGTCCGGAAATTGTTTTAGAAAATGGTAACCTGATTTGTAGAACCATCAATACATCATCTTCTACTAAAAAAGAGATTCCTTACACAGATAGTATGGTTGTTTACAATACTTCTGGAGTATATGATCCAGCCTTAGAGAAATGGCAAGGTAAAGGAGGAGAGATAACTTGGGAAAAGGTAGGACTAGACCGAGAAAAAACGAAGGCCAAAATTTCTTATTACGATGTTTCTATGAAATCGCCTTATATCAATATAGATACGGCATACTTAACCTCAACTTATTTCTCGGAACCGATTATCGGAAAATTATCAGAAAGAGCACAGCGTGGTGCGTATAGAGAAGGAAAAGGAGATGAGTATCCACAGTTCTCTTCTTTCGAAAACAGATTGAGTATTCCCAACATTGTAGAAGGAGTAAATTACGAAGGAGGTTTTTCTTTAAAAGGAGCTGAATTCGTAGGACTCGGAACACGTCAAGAACCGATCAGACTATCCTTCAAAAAAGGAGGAAAAGAATTTATTACTACAGAATCTCAAACCCTGAACATTACCGAGGATAAGTTAAGTACAAGGAATTGTAAAACCATCATCCACTTGAGTGCTAAAGATTCTATCTGGCATCCAGGTGTGCGTTTTGCTTATGACAGAACCAATAAACGTATCCAATTGGTAAGGGGGAATGTAGGAGTGGAGCAATCTCCGTTTACAAATACCTTCCACGATTTAGATATGTATGTTACCCAAATCTCTTGGGCTATCGACAGTGATGTGTTAGATTTCGACTTTGGGTTGGGTACTTCACAAGAACAACGTATTGCACGATTTGAATCCAGAAATTACTACGATCAGGCCTTGTATGAATCCTTACAGGGTATGGAGTCAATTCACCCTTTGGTGGCTCTTTCTAAGTATTCCTACAAGTATGACCTACAGGTAATGCCAGAAGGAACGGCGGCTTCAGCCTTGGGTAGAACAACTTCTCAAGCCAAGCAAACTTTCTTAAAGTTGTCATCTCTTGGTTTCATTTCCTACGATACAGACAAAGGAGAAATCATTTTAAAGGATAAGCTCTATAACTTTATCAATGCGCGTTCTGGAAAGCAAGACTACGACAATATAGTATTTGAGTCTAACCTCGCGCCAATGCGACCAAAGAACTACACCAAGGATGAATTAGAGCAGAATCCAAGTTTACGTCAAGAATTAGTCAAGATAGAACAGCATAACAACTCTATCAAAGGAATGCAGAGTCATGGTAACATAAACTTAAACACCATGAACATGGCCCTTGTTGCCGTGAGTAAAGTGCCAATTTCGGATTATCAAGCCACAGCAATTTTTCCAGATTCTAGTAAAGTGTTAATCAAGGAGAACAGAGATGTTATTTTCAAAGGATGGGTAAATTCAGGGAAATGGCAGATAGATATCACCAATGGATATTACGATTACGCCGAGAATAAAATCAATATTACTTCTTCAGATATTGCCTTGTTTAGGGTTAATCCTTTACGTCCAGAAGATGGTAAAACGCCAATCTCTTTACAATCGAGTTTAACGGGAATTGTAGGGTATATATTGGTAGATGATCCGAATAACAGAAGTGGTTTAAAGGAAGAGTTTCATAATTATCCTATGCTGTATTCAGAAGGAACTACCAAGGTGTTCTGGGAATACGATGCTATTCACCAAAGTGCTTACAAGAAAGAAAATTTCTTCTTTGAAGTTGAACCTTTTACGATAGACAGTTTGGATAACTTCGATGAAAAATCTATTGCCTTTAATGGACAAATGCACTCGGCAGGAATTTTCCCAGTCTTTGAGCAAGACTTGACCATTATGGGAGATTATTCTTTAGGATTTAGTACGGTAGCTCCAACAGGAGGATATGATTTCTATGGAGATGTTGCGAAATATGAAAATAAAATTGTGTTGTCAAACAACGGATTACAAGGAGCCGGTCAAATTGATTTCATTCAATCAACTTCTATCTCTAAAGCCTTTACCTTCTTACCAGATAGTACTATAGGTATTGTAGAATTTAAAAATGAACCTTTGGCGAGCGGTGTTCAATTCCCGGATGCAGAATCACCAAATGCCTTCATGACCTACCTTCCAAGAAACAAAATGTTGAAAGTGAAATCTACTAGAGATCCTATTAAGATGTACGAAGGGGAAAGTAACTTGTTTGGAACGGCTGTTATTCAACCTTCAGGTATGACGGGGATGGGTAGAGTAGATATGGAGAAAGCTCTATTATCGTCAAATGCCTTTGAATTTGATCGTTGGGATATCATATCTGATTCAGCAGCTTATTACTTAAAGAACTTGGATAAGAAACCTGGAGACTTGATGGCTTCAGAGTATTTATTGACCAGTGAGAATGTAAAAACGAAGATAGACTTAAAGGGCCGAGAAGGAACTTTCTCTATTATGGATGATGATTCTGAACTGCGTTTCCCTGTTAACGAGTTTAGATGTTCTGTGAAGGATTTCGACTGGAAAATAGATGAGGATGAAATCATTTTGGATAACCCAGAAGATAAAGCCAAGTTCTATGCACTTCGTCCAGAGCAGAAGATGTTGACCATAGAGAGTGGGAATGCACAGTTCGATATGAAAAACAGAATTATCAACTGTTACGAAACAGAATTCGTAGAAATCGCCGATGCATTGATATATCCAGATTCTCAATATGTGGAAATACAACCAAAAGCGGTAATAGATACCTTGAGAAATTCTGTGATTAAATCACGTGACGAGGAGATTTTACATACCATCGTTAATGCGAACACAACCATTCAATCGAGTGAGAGTTTCTTGAGTTTTGGAGATTATAAGTACTATGATTTAGATTCTACCTTGCATTATATCCCAATGCACAAGGTATATGTAGATAAAGATTTACAAACACGTGCAAATGGTAAAGTGGCCGAGGGTACTGACTTTATGTTATCTCCTCAGTTCGATTTCTATGGAGATGTTGAATTATATGCCAACAATCCTTTGATCAACTTTAAGGGAGCAACTAAGATTGTACACGACTGTGAAGGAATTGCTAAAAACTGGATGGCCTTTAGTTCTGCTATTGATCCTAAGGATGTTCAAATTCCGGTAGGAGAGAGTCCAGAAGATTTAGAAGGGAATGCAATTTCTGCAGGTTTAGTATGGAGAAATACAGAGAACCTTGATTCTTTAGAGATTTATCCAACCTTCTTATCTGCCGTAGAAAATGAAGCGGATACCAAGGTGATTTCTGGAACAGGATTCTTAAAATATAACCCAGCCTCTTACGAGTTTGAAATTGGAAATAAAGAAAAATTGTTAGATTTATCGGCTGTTGGAAATTACGTTTCTTTGAATTTGAAGACGTGCGGAATGTACGGGAATGGTAAGGTTGACTTAGGGATGGACTTTGGTGACTTGGAAATTGCAAGTGTAGGAACTGTGATTTATAACCAAGCCAAGAAGGAAGCTAACTTCAACTTAACCATGCAGGTAAAAACACCGATGGACGAGAAGGTTTTCGAAGCGGTAGCCAATAAGATTAACTTACAAAGTAACTTGGCTCCAGCTGATTTAAAATCGAACACTTTGGTAGATGCTATTGCCACTTGGTCTTCTGAAAAGGATGCGCAGAACTTTAGCGAAAAGTTAGGTGAGTCTGGAACAGTGAAGAAGTTACCCAAGGAAGTAGAAGCTACCTTTGTTTTCTCAGGTGTACGTTTAAGTACTTACGACTTAGTAGACGATTACCAAAAAGGTTTGAAAACAAGTATGTCGAAAGCCATTTTAGTTTCTATTAATGATGTTCCTGTATTGAAGTATGTTGACTTTAAATTATTCGCCGAGCAACGTGTGTTGTTAGGAGATAAGGTTGGATTTATGATAGATATGCCTGGAGGGTATTCTTACTATTTCTTCTATGAACAAGGAGAGAAGAGAGGACAGATGGATATCATTACCAGTGATCAAGAATTCAATACGAGCGTAATGGAAATCAAAGAGGATAAGAGAAAAATTAAGAAATTTGAGTATGGAATTTCAGACGATTCAGTATTGAAGAGTCAATTCCTTAGAATATTTGGAGGTATTTAATGTTTGATTACGTTTTATTTGGAAGTATAGCTTACATCTTGGGATCTATTCCCACAGCCGTTTGGGTTGGAAAAGCAAAGTATGGAGTTGATGTTAGAGAACACGGTTCTAAAAATGCAGGAGCAACCAATACTTTCCGTGTACTTGGGAAGAAGGCAGGTAAGGTTGTATTAACCGTTGATATTATAAAAGGGGCTTTGGCAGTGCTAATGCCCTTTTTTGTGTCTCAATACGCTTGGGCCACAGATGATTTAATTCACTTGCAATTAACTGCAGGTATATGCGCTGTATTGGGGCATGTATTTCCACTTTTTGCTGGTTTTAAAGGTGGAAAGGGAGTAGCGACATCCTTAGGAGTAATCATAGGGTTACACCCCTTAACGGCTTTGATTTGTTTGGGAATATTTTTAGCTGTTTTTATGGTCTTTTCTTTTGTCTCTTTAGGAGCAATTACGGCAGCTTTGGCCTTTCCTTTAATTTTACACTTCGGTTTTAACAACCAAAATGTTCCTTTAACCGTCTTTAGTATCGTGTTAAGTTTAGCAGTGGTTATTACCCATAAAAAGAACATAAAACGACTCTTAAAAGGAGAGGGGAA
>NZ_JBVCPV010000164.1:0-6922 GCF_057456495.1 Lishizhenia sp.
AGCCATTGTTGGTTTATTGCTCAGTGTTATTTGGGTGAAAGATACGCGCAAATTTGTTCACCAAGAAAGTAAGACCACGACCACCCAAAAATTTGAGAATGTATTTGTAGAAACGAGTTTTAAGGATAAAACCTTAAGTTCTGTATCTCAGGCAGGTTTAGTAAACAACTTGAATGATGGTATGATATGGGGATTATTACCCATTCTTTTAGGAACTTTGAATTTTGACAAAGAAAGTATTGCTGTGATTGCATCTGTTTATCCCGGTGTATGGGGAATAGGTCAATTATTTACAGGAAAGATGTCTGATCTTTACTCAAAAAAGAACATGCTTTTCTACGGAATGCTACTTCAAGGATTGGTCATACTCTTGTTTCCTTTTAGTTCTAACTTTTACGTTTTAATTGCCATTTCAGCCTTGCTGGGTTTAGGGACTGCTTTAGTTTATCCAACATTTTTATCTACCATAGCGAGTGCAACACAGCCCAATCAACGTGCCGAAAGTATTGGGATATTTAGGTTGTGGAGAGATTTGGGCTATGCCTTTGGAGCCATCATTTCGGGGATAGTTGCGGATGCTTTTGGAATTGATGCTTCCATATATTTAATAGGATGCATAACAGTAATATCAGCTTTAATTATTAAGTTGCGTATGCCTAAAATATAAATCAATGAAAATCATCCTACCACTATTTTTTGTACTGAATCTTTTGTTTTCTTCTTGCGGAAAAAAGCAGCAATTACACATTGCTATTCAACCTTTTGTAGGGGTAAACCAAGTAGATATAGAACTTGTAAAAAGCTCTTTGGTTGAAAACTACAAAGCAAAAGTGGATGTGCTTACTCCTATTGAAATTCCGGAAAATACATTTGTCAATGTTAAATCACCTCGCTATCGCGCAGATCAATTAATTGCTTATTTAAAAGCGCAGAAAGCAGATTCTATAGACCATGTTTTAGGATTAATTACCAAAGATATTTCTACCACGAAACAGAATCCAGACGGAACTGTGAAATTACCAAAATCAAAGTATGAAGATTGGGGGATTTTTGGTTTGGGATATCGACCGGGGGCTAGTTGTATTGTTTCTACTTTTCGATTAAGTAAAAGAAGACCAGATAGAAGATCTCAACTTATAAAAATTGCCAACCACGAAATAGGACATAACCTAGGTTTACCGCATTGTGATAGAGATCCAAATTGCGTCATGCGCGATGCTGCAGAGTCTATTAAAACCATTGACGGAGTTGGGAGTACGCTTTGTGATTTCTGTAAGGAAGATATAAGGTGACATATAAAGGTTAAACATAAAACACGGTCAAATAATAAAAAAGGTGATTAATTTTTATTTATTCGTTTGAAATTTAAACAATATGGCGATATGATTGTTCAAGTAAAAAGTCGTATTCATGCGTATTGTACATTATTTAGCTCAATTGTATTGTGCCCTATTGGCCATAAGTGAAACTGTGGTTTACTTTTCTTCCATACCCAAAAATGACATAGAAAGATTTGCACAAGATGTAAAAGGTGTAGTTTCACCCGAACCACTAACAAACCTTCCGCTCATTTTTAGTACGGTTAGTATAGGCATGTTTCTGGCTTGGTTATATGCTATGGGAAGAAAGAAAGAAGGACTCAAGAAGAGTTTGTTGGTTTTAACGTTTGTGCTGGCTATAGCTGTAATTTGGGTAGAAAGTCCATTTTTTAATTAATTAAGGTACTTATCAGTATTCCTATGTACTCAGGGCTGGAGTAAGGGAGTTTACATCCTTCAAATACAACAAGAAAAATCGAATCAAGTCATTGCAAAGCAGCGCATAGTGTTGCAATAGATAAAAGAGCGAAAGGGATGACGAGTTAGTTTCATCCCTTTTGTATTTTTAGTCCGTTACTTTTTCTAATCATCGTATTCAAATACTAAAAGATCTATGCATTTCCAGTTGCTCACAAGTTTTCTCGTGTTTCAGAGTCTGTTTTCTTGTACCGTGGAAACGGTAAACCATACTACCTTAACAGAAATTAAAAGTCCGCAAGAAAGAAAAATGAAACCTTTAAAAGATACTTCTTTTTATACCCTAGAGGGGCGCTTCAATACACCGGTTAATGCGATTAGAAAGTCTGTGGATTCTTCATCTTTTGCCTTTTACCTCAGGAATCTTCCGCTCAAAGAAGAGGGGGCACAAGTGAAGTATTATGACGGTGATATCAAACGAAATTCGGCGGTTTACTGCGCCGTAGTAGATTTAGAAATAGGGAAGAAAGACTTGCACCAGTGTGCGGATGCTGTAATGCGTTTTCGTGCTGAATATTTATGGAAACAAAAGCGCTATGAAGACATCCATTTCAATTTCACCAATGGATTTAGAGTGGACTATACAGAATGGATGAAAGGAAAACGAATACGTGTTTCAGGAAATAACGTGGAATGGGTGCAAAAGACGCAAGCTTCAAATACCTACCAAGATTTTTGGAACTATATGGAATGCATTTTTACCTATGCAGGTACCTTGTCTTTGTCTCGTGAATTAAATCCCATTCCTTTGAATGAAATGCAAATTGGTGATGTAATTATTAAGGGAGGTTCTCCTGGACATGCCGTTTTGGTAGTAGACATGGCCCAAGATACAATTACTCAAAAACATTACTTCATGTTAGCCCAAAGCTACATGCCGGCACAAGAGACGCAAATTTTAGTAAATCCTTCAGTTCCTGGTGCAAATCCTTGGTATTGTTTAGAAGATATAGAAGATGAAATCTACACCCCAGAATGGACTTTTACACGTGAGAGTTTGATGAGGTTTTAAGAGGGACAAAATGGATTGATTTTTGTTTGTAACCTGCTTAAAAGATTACATGCGTAATTTCCTTCCTTTGATGATGATCTTGTTGTTGTTTTCTTGTTCCCAAATTGAGGAGAAAGAGGGTAAGCAAAATGGATTAATGAATTGGGAGCAAGAATTATTGGGTTTTGGAAGCTTAAAAATAGAAGGGGAAAATTTCGTCCATTTGTTTTATCATTTTGGTAGTGTTTCCGAAGATTTTTCTATTAAAGGGGATACCTTATTGCTTTCAAGATCTCAGTTGAGAAGCTACCTGAATTATTACAGTAGTATTCCAGGCAGTAAAGACTCGTTGATTAGAAGACCAATTCTTTGGTCACTATCTAATCCATCCTATGAGTACGAATTAAAAAAGAAAGAAGGGGTGATTTATCTTACTAACTTAAATACATGCAGCGATGCACCTTCTCGAATATCCTTGAATGTGTATGCGCCCTTTATTTCGAATGATCTTTATCTCATTCATCTAGAAAATCAGAAAGAAAGGGATAATGTGTTTCATTGGGATGGTTCAAAGGGTTTGTATCTTTACTACGAGAAAAGCTACATAGAGAAAGACGATATTGAATCTTTTCGAAAGTTGTACATAGAAAAGAAGACTTTGAACAAAAATGATGAGAAAATTCTATTTAGTTATTTGAATTTATTTACTGCTCATAGAAGTCATCCTTTTAAAGAAATAGAATCAGGGTGTGGTCTTGGGGATTATGAGAACTTGATTACAGTAGCGTATAAAGACTCCCTTTACGAGTATGGAATGCAAGCGTTTCCACTTCCTATATCTAAATTAATTCACGGACTTACCCTTGAACTTGATAAAAAAGGAGAAAGGCTTGAACCCATATTAGACACCAACGATTTTCTTATAATTGATAGGTATAAAGACCTGCCTTTAGCACGAAAAAGAACAGAAAGAGAAAAGCGAAATTTGGAGGTTGAGAAGGAGTTAAAAGCCTTAGATGATTTAAAATCCAACCCTAAATGAAAAAAGATTTAACGTACCTAAGTTTTTTATGGATGTTTTTCCTAGCTTCTTGTTCTTCTCCTGAAAAGGTGAATTATCGAAATTGGGAGGAGGTGTTAATGGGCTATGGTAAAATTGGATTATCCCCAGAAAGCATGACTAAAACTTTCTATTATTTCGGAAATCGAGTAATGGATAGCACGAAATACACTGAAATTAAAGACTCTTCCTCTTTTTGTTTTAAGGGGGATAGGGTAACCATCCCAAATCTCAGACTTGTTCAAATGATTCCCCAAGAATGGTGGGAGAAAGTGAAAAGTGACAACAATTTTAATAAAGATTTTTTGGAGGTAGAGGATAGCACATCTTTCATGATAGAAGAACAAAGTAACCAGTTACTTTTGAGGAAATTAACAGGGGTAGCTCAGATACCTTCTGAATTGTATGTAAAAATGAATACGAAAGCTTTACCTGAAGATTTCATGTATTTGGATTATGAAGAGTATAACAAATCCTATGTTCATGTTCAATACGGGGGGATGTCAGAAAGTAAAGTAATGATAGCAACAGATAGGTTTGATTTGAAGGCCGATTCTTTGATTATTCAAACTAAACCAATCTTAAATCACCAAGATTCTTTAGTTGTGAATAGCTTTTTGAATTTATTGATAGAGAGGAGATACCAAGAAAAATTAAATGTTTCAGTATGTTACTACCCTATGGAATTGAATATTACAATGGTATACAAAGATTCTTTGTTTTACTTCAATGGAAATACACTTCCTATTGATGCGCATGGTTTAGTCGAGTATTTTAATTATCAATTGAACCTTAGCAAAGATAAAAGGATGAGTACTTTGGAGGAATACCCACCATTAGATTCAACTTTCCCACGAAAAAGTTATTCTGTAGCAAGAGCTTTACCAGGAGTTCCATTAATTGAAATAGCACCATGAGAAGCATAATTATTATCCTCACAATATTCGTTGTTGCCTGTAAACCAAAAGGCCCAGAAACAAAAAATAATTGGCAAGAAGAACTCTTAGGCTTTGGTCAAATGTGGAGCGATAAAGATACTGTCCATAAAGATTTTTACTACTTCGGTAATTTGAAAATGGATAGTACAAAATTAGCTTGTTTTAGGTTTGGAATTCCAAACCTAAGAGAAGACACGTTATTCCTACCAAATAGTTTATTGTACCACAGTTTTAAGTTTTGTGATTCATTACGGTACAAATGGAAAGAAGGATTCTTGAACAAGGATACGAGTGCTTACCTGATTTCAAAAGATAGTTTGGGCATAATTCATTTACAAAAAGCTTTTGGTATTAAGTGGACACCGAGAAGGTTATATGTTAGGATGAATTCAGGAACATTCGATACCGATGTAAAGTATTTTATAAACAGTTCATGGTCATATGATAAAAGATTTTCAATGTTAGTAGATAGTTTAAGAGGTATTCGATATTTTACAAGTATTCGTCAAAATAATGAGATTTACCAAAGGGAAATAGATTTTTTCACACATACTGACTCTATAGTTTTTTCATCATTTTTAAATGACCTAATAGAAAATCGTTCGAAAATTCATCAGTGGGATGTAATTAATTGCTGGGCAGGTTGCAATTTGGAAATATTATATGAAGATTCTATTTATCAATTTGATGAAAATAGTTTTTTGAAAAACTTAGGTTTTATAGAAGAGTATTTCCTGTTTAAACTTAACAAGTTCTCGGATACCGCGGATATAGATGTAAACAATTTCAGTTATTATCCTGATAAATTATTCAAAAACAAAGCTATTGCAAGAGAAATAGTAATTCCACCTCCGCCACCGGAATCAAAAATAGAATGAGTTAAATGTTAGTTTTTCTTCCCCTTCTTAGCAGCCACCTCTTCATTTTCTAACATCCTTGCTTTCGTTAAGCGTTGCACCAAAGCAAGGGGGACTTCTGTGCCGTGTGGAAATTGTAAGGTTCCTTTTCCGCCTTTGTATTGTTGCATTTCTTCGTCTTTCTCTCCAAATACGCTTGAGAAACCATAAAAACCAATGTGATTTTTAAAGGCGCTGTAATACACGAGTATCCTTCCTTTGTATTTGAAACCAGGCATTTTGTAGCCGTAATGTTCTTCTATTTCGTCGGATAATTCAAGTATGGCGTTGTGGAGCTTTAAGAGTTGATCTTGCACGGCTAGTGGTTGGGCTTCTATGTGGTCTTTTATTTCTTGTAGCATCTTTTAAAGATAAATTATTCCAACAAAAAACGACGAAACTCTACTGAATTTCGTCGTTAAAAATGTGCCGTTTTTATAAATCTTTACTCGTCATCTAAAACTGCTCTAAGCTTTTGTCTTAATTGACGGTTATAGGTCTCTAATAAGTACTTAAAGTAATTTTTGGTACTCTTAGCTATCAATTTTGTATACTGCTTCAAACGGTGCTCTATATGCTCTTGTAAGCTTTCCATAATTTCTAGCGCATCGTAAAAGTCTGTTGCTTTATCTTTAATGGCATCAAAGTGATTGTCTACCGATAAATCAACTGCTTTTTTACCCGGTCTACCTTCATCTACCAAATCTTCGTAAACTTCCTTCATCTTAAACTTGTTGATGATGTCCATGTCTACTCTGTGCTGAATACGCTTTGGCAATTCAAAAGCAGCTTCAAATTGTAAATCATCTTGCTCAGACAAACGAGATTCCAAGAATCTATCTGGGAATTGGAAAGCATCCTGCCAGTTGATATAATCTTGCCATAAACCGAAACGTCTTACGTTGTTTCCTAAGTCTATCAATAAGAATTCATCCTTCTGAGGTAACTTTCTTGAACCACGACCAATCATTTGGTGATACAAGGTCAACGAACGTGTTGCTCTGTTCAAAATAATCGTTTCTACCGTTGGTTCATCGAAACCGGTTGTTAAGATACCTACAGATGTTAGGATGGCATCAGGAGTTTCCTTAAACCAAGATAAAGTATCTTTTCTATCCTTATCTGAGAACGTACTGTCTAAGTGTTTAATCTTAAATCCTCTTTTCTCAAAGGTTTCTCTCACGCGAATAGATGTTTCTATTCCTGAGTTAAAAATCAATGTTTTCTTTCCTAAGGCAACT